>NZ_LFVW01000361.1:0-2218 GCF_001182915.1 Kitasatospora sp. MY 5-36 | reverse complement strand
GGAACCCGCCGATGAGGGCGATGGCGTAGAAGGCGGCGTCGAGGGGGCGGAGGTCGGCGCGCCAGGCGGTGACGGTGTCGTGCAGCAGGCCGCCGGGGGCCGGGCCGTCGGCGTGGACGCGGCGGAGGTGCTCGATCAGCTGGCCGAGGAGCAGGGCGCCGGCGGCGAGGAGCGCGCCGAGCGGGGGGAGTAAGCGGCCCTGGCCGCCGAGCCGGCCGAGCGGGAGGGCGACCAGGCCGGCCGGGGCGATGGCCAGCCAGCCGAGGCTGTCGGCGGCGCGCAGCGGGGCGCTGCCGTAGGCGAGGCCGCCGAGGAGCATGGCGAGCAGGGCGAGGGAGACGGCCAGGGCGGTGCGGTGCCGGGGGGCGGTCCTGGGCGTGGGTTCGACGGGGTCGAAGCCGGCCACGGGGGCGCCGGGCATGCCGGGGGCGACGTAGCCCTCGGGGGAGACGGGGGGTGGTGCGACCGAGTAGTGCTGGGCGGTGTGCGGCCGGATCGATGGGCCGTCAGTGCCCGGTGCGGGTGCGGTCATGGGCGTCGAATCCCCCCGGAATACGATGAGCTGCCGAACGGTAGCAGTGGTCCGGACAGATCTTGGCGAGTTTTCGATCACAGATCGGGCACGGAGCGCCGCCTCCGTTCCGGTTCGTACCGGCTCGATGCGGGGGCCGGGTGGTCGCGGGCCCTCCGGACAGGAGATGATGGAGGCTTGGGCGTCCGGGCCCCAGGTCGGGCCGACGCGCCGTCACCACGACCGCCAGCAGCACATGGGGGAACGTTCCGAATGACCCAGGCGCAGGGTTCCACCGGCCGCCTCCTGGCCGGCCGCTACCGCCTGAACGGCGTGCTCGGGCGCGGCGGCATGGGCACCGTCTGGCGCGCCGAGGACGAGATGCTGGGCCGGACCGTCGCGGTCAAGGAACTGCGGATGAACGCCAGCGTCGACGAGGAGGAGAAGCACCGGCTGATCACCCGGACGCTGCGCGAGGCCAAGGCGACCGCGCGGATCCGGCACAGTTCGGCGGTGACCGTCTTCGACGTGGTCGACGAGGACGACCGGCCGTGGATCGTCATGGAGCTGGTCGAGTCCCGCTCGCTGGCCGACGTGGTCCGGGAGGACGGGCCGCTGGCCCCCGCCCGGGCGGCGGAGATCGCGCTCGACGTGCTGGGCGTGCTCAGCGCGGCGCACGCGCTCGGCATCCTGCACCGGGACGTCAAGCCGTCCAACGTGCTGATCGGCGAGGACGGCCGGGTCGTGCTCACCGACTTCGGCATCGCCAGCGTGGAGGGCGACGCCTCCGTCACCTCGACCGGGATGCTCGTCGGCGCGCCCTCGTACATCTCCCCGGAGCGGGCCCGCGGGCAGAAGCCCGGGCCGCCGGCCGACCTGTGGTCGCTGGGCGGCACGCTGTACGCGATGGTCGAGGGCCGGCCGCCCTACGACCGGGGCTCGGCGCTGGCCACGCTGACCGCGGTGATGACCGAGGACCTGATCGCGCCGGTGAACGCCGGGCCGCTGCAGCCGGTGATCGAGGGGCTGCTGGCGAAGGACCCGGCCGAGCGGCTGGACGCCTCGCAGACCCGGTCGATGCTCAAGCGGGTGGTCGCGGAGGCGACCGCGCGGGCCGAGTCGACCACCGAGCACGCGGTGCCGCTGGAGAAGCCGGCCGAGGAGCCGGAGCCGAAGGCCTCGAAGGCGTCGGGGCTGTCGAAGGCGGCGGGGCCGGCGGAGGCGTCGAACGCCGCGGAGCCGTCCGAGCCGTCGGCGTCGGCGTCGACCTCGGCGGAGTCCGCGGAGCCCTCGGAGTCTTCGCCGAAGGAACCGGAGCAGGCCGGGAACGGCCGCAAGCGGTCGGTGGGCGGGCTGCTGGGGACGGTCCGGGTCGGGAGTCGGGCCCAGGACGCGGAGCCCGCCGGGACGCCGTCCGAGGAGCCGGGCGCGGAGCCGATCCGGCCGGTGACCAGCGAGTGGACGATGGGCGCGACCCAGGCGGCCGGGGCCGATCCGCGCACCGGCCGGCGACGGCTGGCCATCGCCACCGTGATCGTGGTGCTGCTGCTGATCGCGGGAGTGGTGGCGGTCGTCCGGATGGTCGGCACCGACGACGGCGGCGCGAACGGCGCGGCCTCGCAGAGCGCGGTCGCCACCTCGCCGGGGGCGACCGGTACCGAGCCGGTGCCGACGTCGGCACCGACGGGCGAACCCGCGCCCGCCCCG
>NZ_LFVW01000360.1:0-12220 GCF_001182915.1 Kitasatospora sp. MY 5-36 | reverse complement strand
CGGACAGCCCGGCGGCGCCCCACCGGGTGGCGGCGGGCGGTGAGCGGACGGCGGACGGGGCGGCCCTGGACGCGGCGGTCCGGGCCATGGTGCGGGAGGGCGGTGCGGCGGCGACACTGGCCCGCGTCCGGGAGAACGGCTCCACCGTCTGGAACGGTGCGGCCGGCGTGGCCGACCTGGCCACCGGTGCGCCCGCCGATCCTGACGGCCGGTTCCGGATCGGCAGCGTCACCAAGACCTTCGTCGCGACGGTGGTCCTCCAACTGGTCGCGGAACACCGGATCGGCCTCGACGACTCCGTCGAGAGCCGCCTGCCGGGCGTGGTCCCGAACGGCGCCGGCATCACCGTGCGCCAACTGCTCAACCACACCAGCGGCATCCACGACTTCACCGAGGACCCGGCGTTCGACGCGAGCAACGAGGAGACGCTGCGGCAGTGGCTGGCGGGTGGGCGCTGGACGTCCTACCGGCCGCAGCAGCTCGTGGACATCGCCAACACGTACCCGCCGTACTTCGCCCCCGGTCAGGGCTGGCACTACTCCAACACCGACTACGTGCTCATCAGCATGATCATCGAGCGCCTCACCGGGCGCAGTTGGGCGCAGGAGGTGGACCGCCGCATCATCCGGCCGCTGGGCCTGACGGGCACGTCGATGCCTATCTACTCGCCCTTCATCCCCGGCTCCCACGCGCACGGCTACTACAAGCTCCCCACCGGCCCCGCCGACGTGACGCTGCTCAACCCGTCGATGGCGTCCGCCGCCGGGGCGGGCATCTCCACCACCGCGGACCTCACCCGCTTCATCGCCGCCCTGCTCGGCGGGCAGCTGCTCGGCCCGGCCGAACTCGCCGCGATGAAGGACACCAGCGGCCCGAACGCGGCCGCCGGCTACGGCCTCGGGCTCCAGCGGCTGTCCACGCCCTGCGGCGAGTTCTGGGGACACGACGGCGGCATCCCCGGCTACAACACCCTGCTGGTCGGCGAGGTCACCGGCAAGCGGCAGTTCGCCACCTCGATCAACCGGTACGACCTGTCGGACCATGCCGCGATGCTGAGGACCTCCAACGCCCTGTACTCCGCGGGCACTTGCGGCGGCCGACCGTCGGCCTCCTCGCCGTCGGTCCTCCCGCCCGCCGCCGCCGCGACACCGTACTCCGCCGGACCGCTCGCCTGAGCGTTTCGACGCACCGAAGGCCGCTCCCGGTCACGCGAAATTCACAGCCCGGGGTCTACTCGCATAGACAACGATGGGGCATCCTGGTCCGATGCCGGCGCCCGAAGCCCGTCGTCCCCCGTTACCCGGGAGCGGCAGGCGGTGGCGCCGGAGGGATCGGTCGGCCCTCGTGCCGGAGCACTGTCGCGTCACAGCACTGCGTACGACCCCTACGTCCGGGCCGCTTGCGTCGGCCCGGCGCCGGACCTCCCGCCCTCCCAGCGAGGCGCGGCAGGAGGGCGGGGGTCGAGTCGGATGCACACCATCCTCACCGGGAGATGCAGATGAAGCCACGCACCGCAGCCACCGTCGTCGCCCTGGCCCTGGCCGGCCTCGCCCTCTCGGCGCCCACGGCCGGCGCCAGCGGCACCAAGCTGTCGCAGTCCGCGGCCGCCGGCCAGTTCAGCGGCGCCGGCATCACGTGGAGTTCCAGCGGGGGCTGCACCACCAGGTCCAACTCCACCTGTACCTCGTTCGACCAGATCAACTCGGGCACGGTCAGCGCCGTCATCACCCTCAAGCAGGCCAGCGGCTGCGCCATCAACATCACGGGCGGCACCGAGGTCGGCCACGCCTCCGGCACCTACAGCCACTACAACGGCTACAAGGTCGACATCGCCCGTAGCTCCTGCATCGACGGCTACATCCAGAACAGCTTCACCTACATCGGCCTCCGGGGCGACGGCTACCCGCAGTGGCAGGCCGCGTCGGGCAACCTGTACTGCAACGAGGGCAGCCACTGGGACGTCCTCATCTACTGACGCCCGCCCCGGGCCTTCCCCCGGGATCTTTCCGGATCAGGACACGGCGCCGTGACGGGGGCCGAGGGCCCGTCACGGCGCCGGACCATGCCGAGGAACGCACCCTCGGCCTCACCGTCGCCGACGGGCTGCCGCGGGTCCAGGGCCTGTCCGCGCCACGGCACTTGACCGCCCTGCCCGTCCGCGTCCCGTGATGCGGACGGGCAGGGCGGCGCGCGTCACGGGGCGGTCCGCCGGCCGGCAGCTTCGCGGACGCGGGCACGCAGCCAGCGGTGGGCCGGGTCGTCGTCGTGGCGGGGATGCCACAGCATGCTGACGCGCAGCGGCTTCACGTCCAACGGCACCGGGAAGGTGACCAGTTCGAGCGGGTCGGCCAGACGGCCGGCCAGGGCGGCCGGCACGATCCCGACCAGGTCGCCGGCGGCTACCAGGCGCAGCGCCGTGGTGAAGCCGGGCACGGAGGCCGCGACGGTACGCCGCACTCCCTCGGCCTCCAGCAGCCTGTCGACCGCGGTGCGCAGGCGGCCGTGACGGGAGACCACGACGTGGTCCCACGCCGCGAAGCGGGCCGCCGTGACCTCACCGCGGCCCAGCGGGTGACCGGCGCGGACCACGCCGAGCAGCGGCTCGCGGACCAGCCCTTCCGAGCGGAGGTCGGCCTCCTTGGAGGCGTTGACCGCGATCGCGACATCCGCGGCGCCCTCGCGCACCGCCCCGCCTTCGTCGGCCGCCCGCCCTTCGCCGAGGAGGCGCAGCTGTACGCCGGGGGCTTCGGCGCGCACGAGGGCCAGCAGGTCCGTACCGAAGCACCCGATCAGGTCCTCGGGTGCCAGAACGGTGAAGCTACGGCACCAGGCGGCCGGCGCGTCCTCCTCCGCGGGCCCCAGCAGGTTCCGGGCGTCCTCGACCAGGGCTCGTACCCGCGGACGCAGCGCCAGCGCGTGCGCGGTCGGCTTCAGTCCGCGGCTGGAGCGCACCAGCAGGGGATCGCCGAAGGCGGTCCGCAGCCGGCCCAGGGCCCTGCTGACGGCCGGTGCCGACAGGTCCAGCCGGCGGGCCGCCCCGGTGACGCTGCCCTCCTCCAGTACGGCGTCGAGGATGACGAGGAGGTTGAGGTCGAGGGACGTGACTTTCACCAAGTGAAAATAGCACTTGCATTCTTTTCACTGGTCGCAATCTGCGACCGCTCCTAGGGTCGTGAGCACCGCCGCAGGATGCGGTCCCGGACGCCCCGGACGCATGGCCCGAAACCCCCGGCACACGAGGGAAGACGGCGGCCACAGCAGCCCGAGAACGGGCCCGGACACGACATCAAGGAGCACCACCCATGACGGACGACACGATGGACGACCCAATCGACCCGATCGACCCGATCGAGCTGGTCGCACTGGGCAGCCGGGCGCTGGCCGCGGCCGGGCACGGTGACATGGTGTGGGGACACCTCGCGGTCCGCGACCCGGACGGCCGCGGCGTGTGGATGAAGTCGGCCGGCTGGGGCCTGGAGGAGATCACCCCCGAGCGCGTCCTGCTCGTCTCGTGGACCGGCGAGCGGCTGGCGGGAACCGGACGCGTCCACCTCGAACACCACCTCCACACCGAACTCATGCGGGCCCGTCCCGACGTGCGCGCCAGCGTCCACACCCACTCCCCGACGGTCAACGCCTTCAGCGCGCTCGGTGAACCGCTCCGTCCGCTCAGCCACGACGCCGTCGTCTTCGCCGAACACGGCCTGCCCCGGTACACCGCCACCGACAACCTCGTCCGCACCCCCGGGCTGGGCCGCGCGCTCGCGGCCGACCTCGGCGGCGCCCGCGCCTGCCTGATGCCCGGACACGGCCTGGCGGCGGTCGGTCGGGACACCGCCCACGCGGTCATGTACGCGATCCTGCTCGAACGGGCCTGCCGGACCCAGCTCACCGCCCGCGCCGCGGGCGAGCTCCGACACTGGACCGGCCACCAGGAATGCCTGGAGAAGGACGCGGTGGCCTGGCCCGACAGCCAGATCGACGCCGGCTGGCGGTACTGGCTACGCCGAGCCGCACTCCTCCAGGCCCACTGACCCTTCCCGTTCCCGAAAAACGCCCACGCGGAAGGAACCCCGCACGTGGACCTCCACGCCTCCCCGATACCCGCCCCGCCGACCGCGCCCACCGCCGGGACCACCGCCACTCCCGGGGCGGGTGCCCCGGGCGGCAGACGGCGGATCGGCACCTGGGCGGTCGCCCTCGCCTTCTGGGCCGTCACGGCCGGGACGACGGTGCCCACCCCGCTCTACCCGCTGTACGAGCGCGCCTTCGGTTTCTCACCGCTGGTCGTGACCGTGGCCTTCGCGGTCTACGCGCTGGCCGTGGTCGCGGGGCTGCTGGCGCTCGGCGGGCTCTCCGACCGGTACGGCCGCCGTCCCGTCGCCGCCGCGGCGCTGCTCACCGCCCTGGCGGCCGCCGTCGTGTTCCTCCTCGCCGAGAACCTGGCCGCCCTCCTGGTCGGACGGGTGCTGTCCGGGCTGGCCGCCGCGCTCATCACCGGGACCGCCACCGCCCACCTGGCCGAACTGGCGCCCGCCGACGGCCGGTTCCGTGCCGGGCGGCTGGCACTCGCCGCGAACATGGGTGGCCTGGCCTGCGGCCCGCTGCTCGCGGCCGTGCTCGCCGACACCACCGGCTGGCCGCTGCGAGCCGTCTGGGTCGCCGCCGCGGCCCTGCTGACGGCAGCCCTGGCCGCACTCGCCGTGGCCCCGGAGACCGTGACGCCGAGGGAGCGGGGAACCGGTTCGGTCGCCCGCACGCCCCGTGTGCCGACCGCCATCCGCAGGGAGTTCCGGCACGCCGCGCTCGCCGCGGGCGCGGGATTCGCCGTCCTCGGTGTGCTCACCGCGGTGACCGGGCTGTTCCTGGCCGAAGTCGCGCACCTCCACGACCTCCTGGCCACCGCGGCAACCGTCTCCCTCGCTTTCGCCTGTACCGGCACGGGCCAGCTCCTGGCCGCACGACTGGGGCGCGCCGCCCTGCCCGCGGCGTGCGCCGGGCTGATCGTCGCGGCCGGGCTGATCGCCGCCGCCGTGGCGGCCTCCTCCCTCCTGCCGCTGCTCGGCGCGGCGCTGACGGTCGGCCTGGCGACCGGCGTCGCCGTCGGCCACGGGATCGCGCTCATCGGCGCGCGCACCCCGCCCGGGACCCGCAGCCGTACCGTCTCGGCCTTCTTCGCCGCCCTGTACACCATGCTGGCCCTGCCGGCCGTAGGCGTCGGCGCGCTGATCGGCGCCGTCGGCCTGCGCACCGCCACCACCGTCTTCGCCGCAGCGGTCGCCGCCTTGGCCGCCGCCGTCCTCCTGACCCAGCGGGCACCCGCCCGCCGGTGACTCCCCGGAGAACGGGCCGGCCCCCGGAACGCGCCGGCAGGCGATGGAGATGGTCCCGCAGCCGCCAGGAGCTCGCTCACCGGCGAGACGGCGACAGCCCGTGTGAACCGTTCGTGGGCAGCGGGCCGTATCCACCGATGAGGTGACCACCCGACAGTGTCACCTCGTCAGTTCCGGCTCCGTGCAGCCGTGTTGGCGGAGTGCGGCGGCAGCACGGCACGGGGCCGCGCTCCCCCGCGCTCCACCACTTTTCGCCGCCCATAGATTTCGGAGAAACCCTCTTGCGCACCAGCAGGTTCACCTCGGTCACCCTGGCCGGCGCCATGACACTGGCGGCTCTCGCCGTCGGCGTCGGCCCGGCGGTCGCCGCTCCGTCCGACCCGGTCGACCCGGCCTCCGTCACCGTCTCCCCGGGGGACCAGGACGTGGAGGTCTTCGCCGAGGACGGTGCCATCAGCCGGACCAAGGTCCCTGCCGCCTCCCCCTTCGTCGGCGCGCCGGTCATGAACGCGGCCGGCGCCGCGGCGGACGGCACCGTGACGAAGATCGTCAACAACGGGAGCACGGACAGCAAGCTGGACGTGGTCATGATCGGCGACGGCTACACGGCCTCGGAGCAGGACAAGTTCCGCAAGGACGCCGCGGCGAAGTGGAAGGACATCAGCGCCGTCGAGCCGTACGCCACCTACCGCAAGCTGTTCAACGTGTGGGCCGTGGGCGCCGTCTCCGCCCAGTCGGGCGTCTCCGGCGACCCGAAGCAGGACACCGTCCGCAAGACCGCCCTCGGCTCGCGCTTCTGGTGCAACTCCATCGAGCGGCTGCTGTGCGTGGACATCAAGGCCGTCGACACCTACGCCGCCAAGGCCCCGCAGGCCGACCTCGTGATCGTCGTCGCCAACACCGCCAAGTACGGCGGCGCCGGCTACGGCAGCACCCAGTCGCCGCTCGGGTACGAGGGCATCGCCACCGTCGCGGGCGGCAACAGCGCGTCCGGCCAGATAGCCGTGCACGAGACCGGCCACTCGCTGGGCAAGCTCGCGGACGAGTACTGGGCCGACGGGGCGGGGCCCTACCAGGGCGCGGAGCCCCCGCAGCCCAACATCACCACCCTGAGCGCCGACCGGATGCGCCAGGACAAGGCCAAGTGGTACCGCTGGCTCGGGAAGACCTCGCCCGACGGCGGCACCGTCGGCGCGTACCAGGGCGGCAGCAACTACCCGACCGGCCTCAACCGGCCGACCGACAACTCCGTGATGCGCTCCCTCGGGCGGGAGTTCAACCTCCCCGGCCGCGAGGCGATGATCGCCGGCTTCTACCGGCACGCCTCCACCCTCTCCAGCAGCACGCCGGTCACCACCCGCCTGACCGCGACCGACCACCTCACCGTCGACCTCCCGGTCTCCGGCACCAAGCTGCGCTGGTACCTCGACGGCAAGGAGGTGACGGCCCTGCGCGACCACAAGTCGATCGCCGTCTCCGACCTCGGCCCCACCGGCTCCAAGCCCGCGGCCCACGAGCTCAAGGCCGTGGCGAACGACCCCACCTCGGCCGTCATCGACCCGGCCCTGACCCCGGCGCTGACCAGCAGCCTGGTCTGGAGCGTCACCCGCTGACCACGGGCGTGGACCCTCACGGCCGAGCCGGCGAGGGTCCACGCCGACCTGGTCCGACGCGACGTCACCCTTACTCCGGACGCCGGGTCGCCGTGTGCTTCCGTCGCTGGTGCCCGGCCGTGTTGTTCGAAAGGATGCTCAGGTGGCGAACTTGACCCGGATCTTCACGATGACCCGTACCAACTTCCGCTCGGCCGACCCGGTCGAGCGGTGGACCGCGCGTGCGACCTGGGCGGCGCTGACCGCGACGGGCTGGCTCGCGGTGATGTTCACGACCGTCTGGGGGGCCATGGTCGCCGGGGTTCCCATCGGTACCGTCAGGTGGCTGGCGGTCTTCCTCTCGCTGGCGGTCCCCGCCGTCTCGCTGATCGCCGTCACCTCCGAGGCCGGCGGGCGTACCGGCGCCCCGGCGCTGACGGTCGTTCTCCTGCTGGCGGCCGTCGTGCTCGTCATCGCCTTCGTCTGAGTCGGGGGGCGGCCCGCCCCCGGGCATCGCCTACGGGTGCCTCCCGCCCGGAGTGCACGCACCGGGGACCGCCCGGAACCCGGTCGGCGCGTCGCGGCGTTCGAGAGGCCGGTCGGCGAGCCCCCTCCCCCGAACCCCCTCCCCCGAGCCGGAACGCGGGGACGGGCAGGCCGCCCGCAACGCTCGGACGGCCTGCCCGTCAGTCCCGGTTTCCCCGGTTCGCGGCTATCCGAGGCCGCGGGCGTCCTGCTTCAGCGCGGTGTCCACGGTCAGCGCGGTCGCCACGACCAGGCTGAGCAGCGGGTCGGGGAGCGGGCGGTGGATCTGGAGAACGTAGTTGTCGGCCGTGGTGAACATCGTCTTCGCCAGGCCCTCCCAGGTCTTGGTGATCCGGGCGATCTCGGTGTCCGTGCCGTCGACGATGGAGAAGTTCCAGGCCCGCCAGTTCTCGGCCTTGATCGCGCCGACCTTCTGACCGCCGACCTCCAGCGAGAAGTTGATCTTCCCGATGGCGTTCTGCTGAACGATCTGGCCGACCTCCTGGCCGTCCGGACGCTGCACGATCACCCGCGACTTGATGAACTTCGCCGGACGGGTCAGCAGCAGCACCGGGGTGCCCTGCGCGTCGCGGATCTCCAGCTTGTGGGTCAGGTACTGGTCGATGGAGAAGAGCAGCCGTACCACCTTGCGCAGGCCGCTCTGGCCGACCTGGACCACCGAGCCCAGCGTGGCGCCCTGCTGGTCGAAGACCGAGTACTCGTTGGTCAGCTCGATCAGCTTGGCCTTCTGGTTCACCACCAGGACGGGCTCGGAGAAGAGGGTGCCGCCGCCACCGTAGACCGGTCCGACGCCCGCCTGCTGCCGTACCTGGCGCTGCACCTTGGCGGAGTCGCCGACCGCAGCGGTCGGCCCCCCGGGGAAACCGGGGATGTTCGTGTTCTGGGACATGCCCGGCAGGCTAGGGCCAATCCACCGTCAGCAGCGAGATCGTTTCGGACGCCCACCCGGCGCGCCGGGGACTCCGAGTCGCGAATTCGACCTGCGGGTCCGGGTGTTGCCAACGAGGGCCGACCGACGGCCGGCAGGCGTGTGGCCGATGTCACATCCGCCGATCGATCACGGACGGCGGAAAAACCGTGCGACATCGAACGGAGTCGCACCCGTAGGCACGTACCCGTCGACCGGTACGGGCACCCGGCTCCCCGGCCTACGCCTCCCCGGGCGCCTCAGGCCGGGGCCGCGGCGACGCCGAGCCGCCACGCCTCGATGTCGCGGTAGTGGATCGGCCCGGGGCCGCGACCGATGTTGCTGCCGACGAGGTGGAGGCGTTCGGTCCGCCACGGCCGGCCCACGAACCCCGTGAGCCCGGCCGCCGCCAGCGGCACGCTGACGGAGTCGTCGCGGCGGGAGCGGGCCAGGGTGAGATGGGGGTTCAGCGGCCGCTCCCTGAAGTCGATCCCGCAGGACCTGACGAGATCCCGGACGTCGGCGGCGAGCCGGTGCAGTCCTTCCAGGTCACCGTCGACGCCGGTCCACAGCAGCCGCTGGTCGAAGTAGCCGCCACCGCGCAGGCCCAGCTGCAGGGCGGGGCGCGACGGGGCCGCGGCGGCCAGCGCCGACCGCAGCAGCGGGACCGCCGTGGACGACTGTTCGCCGAGGAAGGCCAGGGTGATGTGCCAGTCCTCGATCCGGTTCCACCGCAGCCGCGGGTAGCCGGCATAGGCGGGTCCCAGGGCCCTGGCCAGTTCGTCCTTGGCGTCGTCGGGCGGGGCGAGCGCCACGAAGACGCGCAGGGTCCGGGAATCGGGGTGATCGTCCACGAGGGGGGAGGGTAGTCGACGGCCGGCACCACCCTCGACTCTCCCGTACGGGCCGGCCCGGCCCCGGTGCGGCGGCCCCGTCCGACCGCCGCACCGGGACGCCGTCAGGTCAGAGCACGACCTCCTTGAGGAGGCCGGTCGCGACGTCGAGGACGAAGCCGCGCACGGCGTCCGTGTGCGGGACGAAGGGGCTGGTGCGGATCCGGGCGGCCGACTGGCGCACGTCCGTCTCCAGGTCGGCGAAGGCCTCGGCGGCCCACGGGGGCTTGACGCCGGTCTCCTCCCGGATCGACTCGCGGAAGGCGTCGTCGCCGAAGGTGAGCATGCCGCAGTCGGTGTGGTGGATGAGGATGATCTCCCGGGTCCCGAGCAGCCGCTGGCTGATCGCCAGCGAGCGGATGGCGTCGTCGGTGGCCACCCCGCCGGCGTTGCGGATCACGTGCGAGTCGCCTTCGGCGAGGCCGAGCGCGCCGTACACGTTGAGCCGGGCGTCCATGCAGGCCAGGACGGCCGTGCGGCGGGCCGGCGGGAGCGGGAGCGGCCCGTCGAAGGCCGAGGCGTAGTCGGCGTTGTTGCGCAGGTAGTGGTCGGTGGCGGTGTCGGTCATGGTGGACGGCTGTCCTCTCGGTGCGGTCGGATCGTGGTCGGCCGGGACGCGCGGGAGCGCCCCGTCCCGCCCGCGGGTGCGTGCTGCGGGCAGCACGGAGCGGGCGGCACGAAGCAGCGGGTGAACGCGTCCCGCCGGATGCGTCCGGAGCGCCGCTCGGAGGGTCCGTCGACCGGGGCGACGGCCGACCCTCGCGGCGGCAGCGAACGACGGCCGCCACGGCGGTGCCGTTCGGAACGGAGCGCAACGGAAGAGCGCAACGGAACGGCACGGCCGGGCGGCTGGAACGGGCGATCAGACGATGACCGGACAGCCTGTGGAGTGGATGCGGCCGAAGTCGATGTGACGACGGCGGACGAGCACGGTCATGCGGGCACCGTACTGCCCGCCGGAGCGCCCCCGCCCAGGATTCGCCCATTCTCCACTCCGCCGGGTGACCGCCTCCGTGGACAGCCGAGCTGCGGCGATCCCACACGTTCCCTCACGCCACATGCCGCCCTCTCGGACCGCGCCCGTCGGCGCCGGGTTCTCGGGGAGCCGCCAACCGCCGCCGCGGTCCTCCTTCGAGAACCGCGCGGCGAGATCGGGAACGTGGAGGAAGCAGGCCAGTGCGGTGGCGGCCTGGAAGGCGTCGATCGCACGCCGGCGAACCGCTTCCCTCCCGGCAAACGGTGGCGAACCCAAGGATCGACACACCACCCTCGGATGACCACGTGATCGTGGAAACACAGGTGCGTGACGACGGATTCCCGCCCGCCCAGCAGGACGAAACTCCGCCGAAATACCCACCGATGTGCGCTAGTTGATGCGCCACCGCGCCCGGCCGTCGCCCTTTCTCCGGAACAGCGGCCGACGCACCGATCGACTCGACCTCGGAAACCTTCAGCAACCTCGCGAGCTTCGGCGAACACCACGGTGGTGTTCGCTGCTCCCCGGGTGGATCGGATGCTCACGCCCCCGGAGCGGCACTCTTCCTGTGTTCTTCCTGTGCCCTTCCTGTATTTTTCCTGGTTTGGCAAATCCCTATCCTGCCATCACTTTCAGTGACTGGCCGCCATACTGACGGTCAGTCACTCTGACATTCGGGGCACAGGGGGGATGTACGTGAACCGGACGAGGGTGATGAACCGGTCCTTTGCCGCCGTTTGGGTGAATCCATTGCAGGCCTATGCGATCGGTGGCCGAAACCGACGGGGATTCAGCCAGTTGGCATGCGATCCAGACAAAATCATTCCGCCCCGTCGATCCGCCTTCTCCGGCATTAGGATTCCTGCGGCATCAGGACAACTGTCCTGGTGAACACTGGCCCTGACGGGCCAGGAGATTGGGGAAGAAGAGGGGGAAATGGCGAACTCGCCAATGAGGGCAGGGTCGGCACGGCGCTCACGCGCCAGGATCCTGTCCGCCACGGCCATGATGCTGGCCGCGACCGTCATGGGGACGACGGTCGCCCAAGCACTTCCGTCCGACACGGCCCCGGAGCCGCTGCCGGCCAACTACCGCGCGCAGGTGGTCGAAGCCTGGCAGGGCGGCGGCACAGCGGTGAAGGACGCGGCCGCACGGGCACTGGTCGGCTCGGACGCCGACATCACCACGTTCTTGACCAGCACGCTGAGCCGTGCTCAGGCGTCGGACGAGCGCTTCGCCGTCATCAAGATGCTGAGCAGCACCGGCAAGGGCGTGCGCGACGCCGCGTCGAAGGCGCTGAGCGGGTCGGACGCCGACCTCCACGCGTTCGTCACCAGCGGCTGGCAGAACCCGATGATGGACGACCGCCGGGCGGCGATCGTCACCATCGTCGACGGCGCCGACGTCGCCGTCCGCACGGCCGGGACCAAGGCGCTCGGCGACGGCACCGCCGAGGCCATGGACGCCTTCCTGACCACCGGCCGGTTCAAGGCGCAGGAGGAGGACGACCGGGTCGCCGTCCTGCGGCTGATGGACGTCTACACCGGCCCGGAGTTCACCAAGCAGGCCGGCCGGGCGCTCAGCGGCACGCCCGCCGACATCCGCGGGTTCTTGGAGAACGGCCAGCTCCTCGCCCAGGCGAGGGACCAGGAGACGCTCGACGTCAAGCAGCTCGCCCAGACCGCGAAGGACGCCACCAAGCGGGCCCTGGAGGAGACGGCCGCCGCCCAGGAGGCGGGCGCCCGGGCCGAGAAGGCCGCCGAGACGGCCAAGCAGGCCGCGCTGACGGCCGCGGACGAGGCTGCCAAGACCAAGGACGACGCCGAGAAGGCGGGCGCCGCGGCCAACCGGGCCGCCGAGGCCGCCCAGGGTGCGGCGGAGGCCGCGAAGACCGCGATCGACGCCTCCAACACGGCGGTGGCGGCGGCCAAGACGGCTGCCACGGCGGCGCGTTCGGCCGCTTCGGCCGCGGC
>NZ_LFVW01000359.1:0-12241 GCF_001182915.1 Kitasatospora sp. MY 5-36 | reverse complement strand
GGCGCCGTGGTGGTGTCGCCGGCCGGCTGGGCGACGCCCGCGCCGCCGTCCGGCTTCGGCCGCGAGCCGTCGGAGCCGGACGGCCCGGTCGAGGGCTCGCCGGCCTTGTGGGTGCCGGTCGGGGAGGGCTTCGGCGCGGGGGCGACGACCTCGGTGGTGGCGCCCTGCGAGCACATGGTGGTGCCCCGGAAGGGCATCTCCTCGCCCTCGTTGACGAACACGCAGGGGTTCAGCGCCGTCCTGCCCAGCGGGCTGTCGGCGGGGTAGCTGACCCGGACCCGCCGGGTGGTCGAACTCTGGGGCGCCGCCGAGGAGTTGCGACCGTCCAGGTAGTGGCCCGCCACGGGCTCCGCCGGGGCCGTGACGCCCGGCACGGTGGTCCACTTCCCGTCGGCGCCGCGGACCTCGACCTTGGCGAGGCGGTCGGTGAACAGCACGTTGCCGAGGTTGGTGTAGGCGGACGGCGTCGGGTTCGAGAGCACCGCGTCGAACTCGACGGGCTCGCCGCCCGCGACGACCTCGGCCGGGACCCCGGACACGCCGTTGCTGATCCCCTCCACCTTGACCACGTGGCTGTCGGTGAGCGGCGGCTCGACCGGGGAGTCCTGCGACCAGCCCTTGACGCCGGTGCGGAAGGTGAGGCTCGGGCCGGTGCCGCCGTTGGTGGCCCCGTCGTGGGGCCTGCCCATCGGCACGCCGAGCCGCAGCCGGACGTCCGTGCCGCCCGCCGGGACCACGACCTTGCCGGTGCCGCCCGCGTTGACCACCTTGTCCGCCCCGGGGCGCTCCGTCAGCTCCACCGGCAGCCAGCCGCCGGTCAGCTCGCTGAAGTAGTCGAGGCTCAGGGCGTTCGGCGGCGTCCCGAGGTCGCTCTCGATCTCGAAGTCCAGCACGACGGAGGTGCCCTGGTCACCCGGGTTGCCGAGGTGTTCGGTGAACTCGACCGGCCCGCCCGCGAAGCCGACCACCGCCGGGGTGTGCACGGTGAGGCTGAGCGGCCCGGCGGCGGCGAAGGCCGGGGCCGCGGTCACGGCGCCGCCGGCGAGCAGCGCGGCGGTCAGCGCCAGCGCCGGGGTGAGCCGGCGGGCCCGGTTCAGGGCACGGTTGGTCTTGCGCATGGGATTTCCCCCTGGATATCCGTCCCGGACCGGTACGACCGGATCCGGGCAGCACGAAGCGGGCCTGATGAGTAGTGTGATCGCGTCCGTGCCCGACGGGCCGGCCGTTCCGGCGGCGTTTCCCGCCGCTCACTCACAAGGACGTGCGGGGGGCGCGGAGGTTGCGGGTCGTCCCGAAGCATTTTTCCGGGAATCCCGCCCGACCTCGCCGGCCCACTCTCAGGCCTCGCCGGCCCGCTCTCAGACCTCGTACACCTCGCCGGCCCGCTCTCAGACCTCGTACACCGCGCCGGCCCGGGCGACCTCGACCGGCCCGGGGTAGGCCGCCGCGGCGTCCCGCCGGTTGTGCTCGGCGTCGGTCCACGGGGGGATGTGGGTCAGGACGAGCCGGCGGGCGCGGGCCACGGCGGCGTGCTCGCCGGCCTCGCGGCCGTTGAGGTGGACGGCCTGGTAGGTGTCGCGCCCGTCGATGTACGCGGCCTCGCAGAGGAAGAGGTCGGTGTCGCGGGCGAGTTCGACGAGTTCGGCGCTCTCGCCGGTGTCCCCGCTGTAGACCAGCGAGCGGCCGTCGTGCTCCAGCCGGAAGGCGAAGGCGTCGACGGGGTGGTTGACCTGGGCGACGTCGATCCGGAACGGGCCGAGCCGGAAGCCGCCGGGGGTGAGGGTGCGGAACTCGAACACCTCCTTCATGCCGGGGTTCTCCGGCATGTCGTAGGCGCGGGCGAGCCGCTCGGCGGTGCCGGCCGGGCCGTACACGGGCAGCAGTTCGGGGCAGCCCTCGGCGCGGTAGTTGCGGGCCACCCAGTAGGCGCACAGGTCGACGCAGTGGTCGGCGTGCAGGTGGCTGAGCAGGACGGCGTCGACGTCGTAGAGGCCGGTGTACTTCTGGAGGGCGCCGAGGGCTCCGTTGCCGAGGTCGAGGACGACGCGGTAGCCCTCGGCCTCGACCAGGTAGCTGGAGCAGGGCGAGTCGGCGGCCGGGAAGCTCCCCGAGCACCCCACCACGGTCAGTTTCATCCGAGCCCCTCCGCCCCGACACATCCTGGCTGCTGCTGGAAAACGGCATCGCCGTCCTCCACGGGCACAGCGTGGAAAACAGCATGGAAAACGGCAGGCCGGGCCCGGTGGACCGGCCGGTAGCACTGCGTTGGTGTGTCGAGGGTAAGGGCGGAGCGGCACTTTGCCCCCGTCCCCGTGCCGGGCTGTGGGCGGAATCACCAGAACGCCCGGGGCGGGGGCGCGGGCGGTTGACGGGCCGGGGGATCAGCGGCGGCGGGGCCGGTTGCGGGCCCAGCTGCGGATGGTGAACGGGTACCACCGCGGGTGGCCGCTGCCGTCGATCACGTCCGGATCGGGCAGCAGCCGGTGCCTCCGGTAGCTGCGGACGGTCTCGCGCCGGACGTTGATGTGGCGGGCGATCTCGGCGTAGGACCACAGCTCGGGGCCACGGGCCACGGGGCACCTCCGGGGGACGGGGGCGGACGTTCGTGACGCAGCCTTGCCGGGACGGCCGGGGCTCCGGGCGCAGAACGGGCATTGTGGCAGTTCCGTGACGAACCGGGAGCAATGCGCGGACAAATGCCCGGACGGGTGCCCGGCCGTCGCGGTGGTGGCGTTCATCCCCGACCCGGTACGGTTCGCCGCATGAACGGCATGACCGCTACCTGGCTCGTCCTGTCGCTGCTGGGCGTCGCGCTGCTGGCCGCCGCCGCGGCGGCGCTGGTGCGGCGCACCCGTCCGGCGCCGCGTCCGTCCGGGCCGACCGGTCCGCGACCGCGGACGGGGGCCGGCCCGCGGCCGCAGGAGGTCTGGTGGGCGCTGGTGCCGTTCGAGGACGGCCCCGGTGCCAAGGACCGCCCGTGCCTGGTGCTGCGGGTGCACGGCCGGACCGCCACCGTCGCGAAGATCACCAGCAAGCACCACGCGGAGCGCCCGGGCGTGCTGCCGCTGCCGCCCGGCGTGGTGGGCGACCGGCAGGGCCGGGCCAGCTGGCTGGAGACCGACGAGCTGCGCGAGGTGCCGCTGGCGGACTTCCGCCGCCGGGCCGGCACGGTGGACCGGCAGGTCTGGGCCCGGGCGCGGAAGGTGTCGCAGGGCGGATAGGCCCTACGCCCAGAGCTGGCCCTGCAGCGCCTCGACCGCGGCCTCGGTGGACTCGGCGGTGTAGATGCCGGTGGAGAGGTACTTCCAGCCGCCGTCCGCGACCACGAAGACGATGTCCGCGCGCTCGCCGGCCGCCGCCGCCTTGCGGCCGACGCCGATCGCCGCGTGCAGGATGGCGCCGGTCGAGACGCCCGCGAAGATGCCCTCCTGCTGGAGGAGTTCACGGGTGCGGCGGACGGCGTCCGCGGAGCCGACCGAGAACCGGGTGGTGAGCACCTCGGCGTCGTACAGCTCGGGGACGAAGCCCTCGTCCAGGTTGCGCAGCCCGTACACCAGGTCGTCGTAGCGCGGCTCGGCGGCGACGATCCTCACGCCGGGGACCTTCTCGCGCAGGTAGCGGCCGACGCCCATCAGGGTGCCGGTGGTGCCGAGGCCGGCCACGAAGTGGGTGACGGTCGGCAGGTCGGCGAGGATCTCGGGGCCGGTGCCGGTGTAGTGGGCACCGGCGTTGTCGGGGTTGCCGTACTGGTAGAGCATGACCCAGTCGGGGTGCTCGGCGGCGATCTCCTTGGCCATCCGGACGGCGGTGTTGGAGCCGCCGGCGGCCGGGGACGGGATGATCTCGGCGCCCCACATGCGCAGCAGCTCGCGCCGCTCCTCGCTGGTGTTCTCGGGCATCACGCAGACCATCCGGTAGCCCTTGAGCTTGGCGGCCATGGCCAGCGAGATGCCGGTGTTGCCGCTGGTGGGCTCCAGGACGGTGCAGCCGGGGGTGAGCCGGCCGTCGGCCTCGGCGCGCTCGATCATGTGCAGGGCCGGGCGGTCCTTGATCGATCCGGTGGGGTTGCGGTCCTCCAGCTTGGCCCAGAGGGTCACCAGGCCGTCGGCGTTGCCGGGGACGGCGGCGGACAGCCGCGGCAGGCGGACCAGCGGGGTGTTGCCGACGGCTTCGAGCGGACTGTCGTAACGCAAGGGAGGCCTCCGGCCACGGCGGTGAGGGGGGAGAGGGATGGTTCCCCCGCCGTGGCGACGGGGGAACCGGTCAACGCTAGCGGGCGCCGCCGGCCACGGCGGGCAGGATGGTGACGCTGTCGCCGTCGGCGAGGGCGGTGGAGATGCCCTCCAGGAAGCGGACGTCCTCGTCGTTCAGGTAGACGTTGACGAAGCGGCGCAGCTCGCCGCCCTCGACCAGGCGGGCGGCGATGCCCGGGTGGCGGGCGTCGAGGTCGGTGAAGAGTTCCCCGAGGTTGCTGCCGTTGCCCTCGACGGCCTTGGCGCCGTCGGTGTAGGTGCGGAGGATGGTCGGGATGCGGACCTCGATGGCCATGGGTGCGCTCCTGTGCGAGTCGTGGAGTGGGTGGGCCGCGGCGGACGCGGCGGGGCGGGCGCCCGGGGCCCGGCGTCGCCGCGGGGCGGCGGGCCCGGGTGAGGTGGTGAAGCGGCTCTCAGCGCGAGCGCGCGGGCGTGCCGGGACAGATCGCACCGGCGTGCCGGCACAGGTCGATGTGCAGGCGCGCCACGAGGCGGGTGCCCGGGGCCTGGGTGCTCACATCGACGGAACGCATGGGCTCATCGTATAGATTCCCGGGCTCGCTTAGACATGCCCGTCTCGGGATCCGGATGTTCCCGTTCCCAGGGCTGAGACGACGACGGCCCGCCGCCCCCTCGAAGGGGTCGGCGGGCCGGGTCCGCGCCGGTACCGGTCACACCTGGTAGGCCTCGACGACCTGCACGTCTTCCTCTGTGATCTCGCCGTCCACGATGCGGAACGAGCGGAACTGGTAGGGGTCCTCCTCGCCGTTGCCCTCGGCGGTGGAGACCAGGACGTAGTGGGCGAACGGCTCGGAGGCGTAGCTCACGTCGGTGCGCGAGGGGTAGGCCTCGGTGGCGGTGTGGGAGTGGTAGACGATCACCGGCTCCTCGTCCCGGTCGTCCATCTCGCGGTAGAGCTTGAGCAGGTCGCCCGAGTCGAACTCGTAGAAGGTGGGCGAGCGGGCCGCGTTGAGCATCGGGACGAACCGCTCGGGCCGGCCGCTGCCGGCCGGTCCGGCGACCACGCCGCAGGCCTCGTCCGGGTGGTCGGCGCGGGCGTGGGCCACGATCCGGTCGCGGAGTTCTCGGGTGATGGTCAGCATGCGGTCAGGATAGCCACGCCCCGGCGGCCGTCCGCCGGGTGTCCGAGGCTCGGTCAGCGGGCGTCCACGTTCCCGTCGAGGGTGTTCCCGGTGGGGGTGTTCCCGGTGGGGGTGTTCCCGGTGGGGGCGTTCCCGGTGGGGGCGTTCCCGGTGGGGGCGGGCGCCCCGTCCGGCGCGGCGCCGAGGACGGCCTGCGGGTCGCGGCGCTTGAGCACCTGGTAGCCACCGACCAGCAGCAGGGCCCAGACCGGGAAGACGAACAGCGAGATCCGGTTCTCCCGGTCCAGCGCGATCAGCACCACGACCACCGCGAGGAAGGCGAGCGCGGCCCCGCTGACCCAGGTGCCGCCGGGCGCCTTGAAGGTGGGCGGCGGCAGGTGGCCGGCCCGCCAGGCCCGGCGGTAGCGGATCTGGGAGATCAGGATCATCGCCCAGGTCCACAGGCCGCAGACCGTGGCGACCGAGGTGATGTACTCGAACGCCCGCGCCGGGACGACGCCGTTGAGCACCACGCCGATGCCCATCAGCAGACAGGAGACGGTGATCGCGAAGGCCGGGGTGCGGCGGGAGTTGAGCCTGGTGAGCCGTCCCGGGGCCTGCCCGCGCAGCGCGAGGTCGCGCAGCATGCGGCCGGTGGAGTACATCCCGGAGTTGCAGGAGGAGAGCGCGGCGGTGAGCACCACGAAGTTGATGATGCCGGCCGCCGCCGGGATGCCGATCTTGCCGAAGGCGGCGACGAACGGGCTGACGCCGGGCCGGAATTCGGTCCACGGCACGAGCGAGAGGATGACCACCAGGGCGCCGATGTAGAACAGCATGATCCGCCACGGCAGGGTGTTGATGGCCCGCGGCAGGGTCTTCTCGGGGTTCTCGCTCTCGCCCGCGGTGACGCCGACGAGTTCGACGCCCAGGTAGGCGAACATGACGATCTGAAGGGTCATCACGGTGGAGCCGATGCCCTCGGGGAAGAAGCCGCCGTCCTGCCAGAGGTGGCCGAGTGACGCGGTGTCACCGGCCTTGCTGAAGCCCAGGGTCAGCACGCCGACGCCGATCAGGATCATGCCGATGATGGCGGTGACCTTGACCATGGAGAACCAGAACTCGATCTCGCCGAACAGCTTCACCGAGATCAGGTTGGCCGCGTAGAGCAGGACCAGGAAGGTCAGCGCGCTGGCCCACTGCGGTATGCCGGGCGCCCAGAACCGCACGTAGACGGCGGCGGCGGTGGTCTCCGCCATGCCGGTGACGACCCAGAACAGCCAGTACGTCCAGCCGGTCACGTAGCCGGCGAAGGGACCGAGGAACTCCCGGGCGTACTCGGCGAAGCTGCCGGAGACCGGGCGGTAGGTGAGCAGTTCACCGAGCGCCCGCATGATCACGAAGATCACCAGGCCGGCGACGGCATAGGAGAGGATCAGGCTGGGACCGGAGCGGGAGATCGCGGTGCCCGCGCCGAGGAACAGACCGGTGCCGATCGCACCGCCGATCGCGATCATCTGGATCTGGCGGCTGCCGAGCCCGCGCTCGTAGCCCTCCGCATCCGGTGGAGTATCGACCCTTTCGTCGTACAACTTCTCGGCCACTGTGCACCGTCCTGGTCGGTCTCGGGGGTGGAGAAGTCGTACCACGCAGGGTTCGGATAGCGGCGTCCATCTGAGCGTTATTTGAGCATGACCTGGTATGTTCTGTCCCATTTTGATGGGAAAAGCCCCGGCTGATCGTCCATATTCTGGACAAAACGGCCGGGGCTTGCCCGGAATCGGGCAGGATCGACCCCGCAGGGCGATCCGTGCGACACGGTGCGTATACGGCTACCCCCGCGGAGCGGTCCACGCAGAGCGGTCCGCGCAGAGCGGTCCGCGCAGGTCAGTCCGCCATCGCCTCCAACAGCGACTCCTGCAGCGCGCCCAGCCACAGGTACGCCATCACCAGCGGCTTGCGCTCGTCGTCGTCGGGCAGCTCGTAGAGGCCGTCCTCGTCGTCCTCGGTGACCTCCAGCCGGACGCCGACGGCCAGCCGCAGGTCGTTCAGCGCGCCCAGCCAGCGCAGGCAGTCCGGCGCGGCCAGCTTGAGCACCCCGCCGCCGCCGAGCCCGTCCAGCGCCCGGACGACGAACAGCGCGTCATCCCGCTTGCGGGCCCGCAGGTCCAGCTCGGTGAAGCGGCGGAACTCCCCGGACGCGACCTCGGCCTCCTCGTCCGCCGGCTCCTCCGGGTCGCTGTAGGCGTCCGGGAAGAACCGGGCCAGCACCGGGTCGGCGGGCGCCTCGGTCGGGCCCTCGGCGAACAGCGCGGCCAGCGGGTCGTCGCCCTCCCCGCCCGGACCGGGGCCGATCAGCTCCAGCACCTGCACTTCCAGCGAGCGCAGGATGGAGGCCTCCCACTCGTCCAGCGCGATCGCCGCGCCACCACTGCCGGCGCTCTCGAACAACCCAGCCATCTGTATCGGTCAGCCCGTCTTCGTCGTCTTCGGTCGTACGGCCGGCGCCGGTCGGCCCGGTGTCAGTCGGCTCGGCGTCAGTCGGCCCGGCGTCAGTAGGCC
Source organism: Kitasatospora sp. MY 5-36 (assembly GCF_001182915.1). Classification (NCBI taxonomy): domain Bacteria; kingdom Bacillati; phylum Actinomycetota; class Actinomycetes; order Kitasatosporales; family Streptomycetaceae; genus Kitasatospora; species Kitasatospora sp. MY 5-36. The sequence goes on along the minus strand of NZ_LFVW01000359.1, from coordinate 4,344 downwards.
CGGCATCAGTCGTGCTGCAGCGTCGCCCAGAGGCCGTAGCCGTGCATCGCCTGGACGTCGCGCTCCATCTCCTCGCGGGAACCGCTGGAGACCACCGCCCGGCCCTTGGTGTGGACGTCCATCATCAGCTTCCGGGCCTTGTCCTTCGGGTAGCCGAAGTAGGCCTGGAAGACGTACTGGACGTAGCTCATCAGATTGACCGGGTCGTTGTGCACGATGGTCACCCAGGGCGTGTCCGGCTCGGTCACCGGCACCCCCTCGACCTCCGGGCGCTCGATCTCCACGGGCGCGACGCTCACCCCGGTCCTCCTCGCTGCACAGTCGTCCGTAACCACTCATGCCCCATGCTGCCATCCGGGGGACACCCGGGCGATTCCGCCCCGGCACGCTCGACGAGAAATCGTCACTCTGACGCTAAGTGGTAGTAGCATCATCCGTATGGACGCCACTTCCGTGCGAGCGGCCGCTTCGACCGCCCTGCTCACCGACCGCTACGAGCTCACCATGCTGCAGGCCGCCCTGCGCAGCGGGGCCGCGCACCGCAGCTCCGTCTTCGAGGTGTTCACCCGCCGCCTGCCGAGCGGCCGCCGCTACGGCGTCATGGCCGGCACCGGCCGGGTGCTGGACGCCGTCGAGAACTTCCGCTTCACCTCGCCCCAGCTGGACTGGCTGGCCGACCAGGGCGTGGTCGACGAGGAAACCCTGCGCTTCCTCGCCGACTACCGCTTCCGCGGCGACATCCACGGCTACCCCGAGGGCGAGGTCTACTTCCCCGGCTCCCCCCTGCTCACCGTCGAGGGCACCTTCGCCGAGGCCGTGATCCTGGAGACGGTGATCCTCTCGATCCTCAACCACGACTCGGCCATCGCGGCCGCCGCCTCCCGGATGACCGCCGCCGCCGGCGGCCGCCCGGTGATCGAGATGGGCGCCCGCCGGGCCCACGAGCACGCCGCCGTCTCCGCCGCCCGGGCCGCCTACGTGGCCGGCTTCGCCGCCACCTCCGACCTGGAGGCCGGCTTCACCCACGGCATCCCGACCACCGGCACCGCCGCCCACGCCTTCACCCTGGTGCACGACAGCGAGCGGGACGCCTTCAAGGCGCAGATCGCCTCCATGGGCAAGGGCACCACCCTGCTGGTCGACACCTTCGACCTGCGCGAGGCCGTGCGCACCGCGGTCGAGGTGGCCGGCCCCGACCTGGGCGCCGTCCGGATCGACTCCGGCGACCTCACCCTGCTGGCCCACCGGGTCCGCCGCCAGCTGGACGACCTCGGCGCCGACCGGACCAGGATCATCGTCACCTCGGACCTCGACGAGTACGCGATCGCCGCCCTGGCCGCCGCCCCGGTCGACGGCTACGGCGTCGGCACCAGCCTGGTCACCGGCAGCGGGCACCCGACCTGCGCGATGGTCTACAAGCTGGTCGCCCGGGCCGAGACCGACGGCGGGCCGCTGATCCCGGTCGCCAAGCGCGCGGCCGGCGGCAAGACCAGCATCGGCGGCCGCAAGTGGGCGGCCCGCCGGCCCGACGCCGACGGCGTCGCCGAGGCCGAGGTGGTCGGCACCGGCCCCGTCCCGGACTACCTGCGCCCGCACCTGACGCAGGTGCCGCTGGTCCTGGGCGGCGAGACCGTCGGCCGGGAACCGCTCAGCGCCGCCCGCGACCGGCACGTGCGCGCCCGCGCCGCGCTGCCGCTGTCGGCCACCCAGCTGTCCAAGGGCGACCCGGTGCTGCCGACCGAACTGGTCCTGCCGGCCGGCCCCGGCCGCTGACCGGAACCCGGGGCCGGACCACCGGACCGGCCCCGGGACTCCCGCCCCCGCGGACGGGATGTCCCGGACCGGCCCCGGGGCTTCCGCCCCCGGGCGCCACTCCCTAGAGTCAGCCGTAGAGTTCCCCGAGTTCCCCCGGAGCTCCCCGAGTACCCCCCGCGCCCGGCACGGCCGGGCCGCGTACTCCCGAGGGCTCCCCCACCGGGGCGCCGCCTCCCGCGGGCCCCCGAGATCCGAGGATGCGAGTCATGCACCGGGCACTGATCGTCGTCGACGTGCAGAACGACTTCTGCGAGGGCGGCAGCCTGGCCGTCGCCGGCGGCGCCGAGGTGGCCGCCGCCATCACCGACCTGATCACCGAGTCCTCCCCCGGCTACCGGCACATCCTCGCCACCCGCGACCACCACATCGACCCGGGCGACCACTTCTCCGCCGAGCCGGACTACGTCGACAGCTGGCCGCCGCACTGCGTGGCCAGCACCGAGGGCGTGGGCTTCCACCCCAACTTCGCGCCCGCCGTCATCTCCGGCGCGGTCGAGGCGGTCTTCGACAAGGGCGCCCACTCGGCGGCGTACAGCGGCTTCGAGGGGCTGGACGAGAACAACCGCGGTCCGGTGGAGTGGCTGCGCGAGCGGCAGGTCGACCAGGTCGACGTGGTCGGCATCGCCACCGACCACTGCGTCCGGGCGACCGCGCTGGACGCCGCCCGGGCGGGCTTCACCACCCGCGTGCTGCTGGACCTCACCGCCGGGGTGAACCCGGAGACCACCGCCGCCGCGCTGGCGGAGCTGCGGGCGGCCGGGGTCGAGCTGGTCGGCGCGCCGGTGGTCCGTTCGTAACGGCATTCGGGGGGCGTGCCGTGCGGGCGTGCTGTGCAGGCGTGTTGTGGGTGCGGCCGGCGGGTTCCGGTCGGCGGCGTCGCCCGCTCAGACCACCAGCAGCTCCACCACGTCCGTCCCGCCGACCCGGTACGCCTCGCGCAGTTCGCCGCCGACCGCGTCCGGGTCGGCGGCCAGCGCGGCCCCGCAGACGTACACCACCCGGATGCCCAGGTACTCCATCCGGTGCTGCCCGCCGCGCACCCAGGCGGCCTCGCCCTCGCTCACGCTGCGCAGCTCCGAGTCCACCTCCACCGCGACGCCCCGCTCCGGCCAGTAGAGGTCCGGGACGGCGATGTACGTGCCGCCTCGCATCCGCAGCTCGGGGGCGTTCAGCGGGGCGGGCAGCAGCCGCTCGTCCACCAGGCGGCCGATCCGCTCCAGCGCCAAGTCCCGCTCGACGGCCAGCAGTTCGTCCAGGGCGGCCCGCACCCGCGGCTCGCAGGTCAGCCCCGAGTCTGTCAGCTCGGACACCAACTCCCGTACCGTGCAGCGGTTCCCGGGCAGGGCGACGGCCTCCCGCAGCACCTCGCGCACCGGCGCCGCGCCACCCGGCTCCGCCGTCCACTCGACCAGCGCGTCGGCGACCGCCCGGGCCACCGGCGCACAGGCCAGGCCGTGCACCGAGCGGGCCACCAACTCCCGTTCGGTACGCCGGATCCGCACCTCGCCGACGTCCTTCAGCCGGCGCTGCCGGGGCACCAGGACGTCCACCCCGGTCACCGCCGGCAGCCGGGGCACAACCGTGAAGCCGTACAGCGCCAGCGCGGCCGTACCGGTGATCACCGCCCCCTCCCGGCGGCCCTCCTCCCGGCCGTTCTGCGCGGCGTACAGCAGCGCGGCCCACATCCGCTGCTCCGGGGTGGGCTCGGCGGACTGCAGCAGGTAGACCCGGGGCAGCACCCGCCGCCAGGGGCCGCCCCGGCGGCAGTGCTCGGTGATGATCCGGGCCGGCACGCCCCGGGCGCGCAGCTGGCTCGCGGTGACGACGTTCTGTTGACGCTTCGCCAGCTCCTCCAGGGACGGCGGCGGCGACGGAATCCGGTAGCTCATGCCGACACCATCCCCAACCGTCCGGACCCGCGACCGAGACCCTGACGCACTGTTACCCAACCGTCGCGAAACCGGGATCAGCCCGCACTAAAGTCCTCATACCCTCACTCATTTGGAGTAATTGACGCTCATCAGGTTGTCATATGTGATCGAAAACGATCGCCGACCTGGTCGCCTGACCCAGAGTGATCAAAGGCATACGGCGAGGGACCCCCAAGGCGTCAATCCCGCCCCGGGGATTGCCTAGGCTTACGTCATGTCACGTGACGAGACCGCCGGCCTCCGCGCGGCCCAGCTCCGCCTCGGCCGTCTGCCCGGATACGTCCGCCGCCCGGACCCCGCCCGCCGCAGCGGCGAGAAGGGGCATACGTACAAGAAGGGCTGGGAGGTCCGCTTCACCGCCCGCAGTGAGGCCGAGATAGCAGAGATCCGCGACCTCGTGGTCGCCGCCGGGTTCGCCCCGGCCAGGCCCTTCTTCAAGGGCCACCAGCTCATCCAGCCCGTCTACGGCATGGCGGCCGTACAGGCCTACCTGGCCGCTAGACAGGCCGCCGAGGAGCATGCCGCCCGGGCCGCGCTCGGCCGCCGACGACGGGCCACCGGACACGCCCCCGGGGCGCTCACCGGGGGCGTGCACGCC
>NZ_LFVW01000358.1:0-12302 GCF_001182915.1 Kitasatospora sp. MY 5-36 | reverse complement strand
CCGGCCGGAGGCCGCCGGGGTGCCGCTCGGAGCACTGCCCGGCGCGCCGCCCTGGGTCCCGCCCTGGCCTCCCGCCGGGGCGGTGGGCTCCGTCCCGCCCGGCCGGCTCGGGGCGTTCACCACGCCGTCGTTGTTGCGGGTCGGCAGCGCCTGGGCGCCGTCCGAGGTGACCCGGGTCGCGCCGATGTACTCCCGGGTGTCGATCTTGTCGTAGCGGATCACCGCGCCGGTGTGCGGCGCGTTGATCATGTACCCGCCGCCGACGTAGATCCCGACGTGGTGGATGCTCCGCGGATCGCTCAGGTCCGTCGCCCAGAACACCAGGTCGCCCGGTCGCAGCTGGTCCCGCGACGGGTGCGGCCCGGCGTACCACTGGTCGTTGGCCACCCGGGGCAGGGTGATGCCCACACTGGCGAACGCGGCCTGGGTCAGGCCCGAGCAGTCGAACCGCCCGTTCTGCGAGGGCAGGCCCTCGCCGCCCCACAGGTACGGGGTGCCGAGCTTGGTCTGCGCGAAGTAGATCGCGGCCGACGACTGCGCGGACACCTCCAGCGGCGCGGTCGGCGAGACCGGCGCGGTGAAGCTGCGGGCCATCGCCTGGATGTTCCGCACGTAGCCCTGGGTCTCCCGGTACGGCGGGATCCCGTTGTACTTGAGCACCGCGCCCTCGCCGGCGTTGTAGGCGGCCAGCAGGTTGGCCTGCGGGTCGCCCGGGACCTTCGCGACCTGCTTGGCGATCGCGCAGTCGTAGGTCGCGGCCGAGGCGATCGCGTCCAGCGGGTCCCAGACGTCCGCCCTGCCGTCCCCGTTGCCGTCGGTGGCGTACGAGCTCCAGGTGCCCGGCATGAACTGCGCCATGCCCTGCGCCCCGACCCCGGAGCGCGCCTTGGGGTCGAAACCGCTCTCCTGGTACAGCTGCGCCGCGAGCATCGGCGGGGAGATCTCCGCGCAGAGCGCACCCCACCGCTGGATCGGTTCCTGGTAGGCCGCGGGGACCGTTCCGGGGGACAGGGCGGAACGATTCGCCGCCTGCTGCGGCGTCCCACTCGCCGCATAAGTCCCTATCGTCACCAGCCCGATGAACCCGAAACCAACAACTCCCGCAGCGACGGCGGCCGTACCGGCCTTCCGGAGTACCATCAGCACCATCCCGACGAGTCGTCAGTCGAAGTGTCCCGGAAGGCGTTGCTCACCGCAATCATCAGAGATACGAACAGTGAGCGCTATCCTTCGTACGGTGTACATCCTCGCGTACGTGTCCGATGCCTCACGACCAATTCGCGAGAAGTAGCCAAGTCGACATCAGATCTGGCCAAGAATAGGTACCGACCCTTCGCGCGGGCCGGGTCCGGGCCCTTGAATTTGCCTGATCGGGCGGTGAGATGGAAATGAACCTGAGCAGCGTGCACACCAATGCGGTCAGCCACCTGGCCGAGGACCCCCCCAAGAAGCCGAACATCGACACCATCATCGGCGGAATCGCCCCGGACTGGGGGCCGTTCGCGACCCTCGGGTCGGAGGCGCGGGTGATGGTCGAGGTCATCATGGCCGTCGCCATCCTCCTCTGCCTCGGCATCGCGGTCTGGGGCGCGGCCAAGCAGCGGATCGGGGCGACCGCGATGCGCGACAGCTTCGGCGCCGAACAGGGCAAGGGGCTGATCGTCGCCGGACTGACCGGCGTGTTCATCATCGGATCACTCGGCACTCTGTTCACCATTGTCTACGGCATGGCGATCTGACGATCGGACAGCAGTAGTCCGACCTGCCTGAGACCGGGTCCCCGTCCGGACCCCCTCCGACGGCCGGCCCGCCAGGACCCCACCCCCGTTCCCACCCTCCGCTCGCGCCCGCCCCCGGGCGGAGGGCCCCCGGAGCCGCCCCGGCTCCCCGCACCAGGAGGGCCGCCGTGCCGTTGTCCGACGACCAGCCGCGCACCCGTACGCGCCTGCCGGTCGGCGAACAGTCCTCCCCCCAGCAGAACCACCGTCAGTCCCGCCCGCTGCGCGCCCTGCTGGCCGTCCTCGTGGTCGTCACCCTGCTCGTCGTGGCCATCGCCATCGCCAACCGGGTCACACCCGGCAGCGGAAGCGGCACCGGAGGGGGCGCCTCCGCCGACCGCGCCGGCTCCGGCGCCGGCCCCGCCCCCAGCGGCGACCAGCCCGTCGGCACCACCGTCAACGGCATCCCCACCGGCTACCCGCACACCGAACCCGGCGCCCAGTCGGCCGCCACCAACTACGCGGTGGCGATCGGCTCCGCGGACATGTTCCGCACCGACAGCCGGCACGGCATCATCGCCACCATCGCCGACCCGGGCGCCCTGGCGGGGCTCCAGGGCCGACTGGACCAGGGCTTCTCGCCGGAGACGGCCGCCAGGTTCGGGGTCGACACGCAGGGGCAGCCGCCGAAGGGTCTGACCTTCGTCAGCAGGACTATCCCGGTCGGGACCAAGAGCAGTGGCTACACAGCGGACGGCGTCAAGGTCGACGTTTGGTGCACGGGCTTGTTCGGACTGGCCGGTGAGCGTTCCACCAAGCCGGTTTCTGAGGAGTGGTTCACCCTCACCCTCAGCCTGCGGTGGACCGGGTCGGACTGGAAGCTCAGTGACTACAGCCGTGTGTCGGGACCGGCCCCGATTCCACCGGACCAGCAGGCCGCGACCGCCGAGGAGATCACTGGTGCCGTCGAGCAGTTCGGAGGCTTCCACTATGCCCGTTGACGGTAGTTCGGGCGTCGTTCGGCAGACCGTGGTCCGGATGGCGGGGGCCGCGCTGTTCGGCGCTGTCTCGGTCATGGCAACGGCCCATCGCGCGCTGGCGGAACCGTCGCCGACCGCGAGCCCTGGCGCGAGCAACACGAGTTGCCCTGGTGTCCCACTTCCCGGCAACGACGTCTACTGTGCCCCGAACGGCGGGGGCTCCCTCCCCGGTGGCGGCGCCGTCGGGGCCGTGACCGATCCGCTCGGGTCGTTGGCCAAGAGCTGTGCGCAGGCCGCGGCGTGGGTGGTGCGGAAGCTGTCGGGGGCGATCGACGGGACGACGCAGGTGGACTTCACCAATGCGTCGTTCCTGCAGCAGTACGCCGTGGTGTTCGCCGTGTCGACGGTGATCACGCTGGTGCTGTGGCTGCTGGCGGTGGCGAAGCGGGCGGTGCGGGGGGCGCCGTTGGCGACGGCGTTCTCGGAGGCGATCGGCTTCCTGTGGCTGACGGTGGTGGCGTCCGCGTTCACGCCGTTGATCCTGTACACCGTGGTGAGCGTGACGGACGGGCTGACCAAGGCGATCGCGGTCGGGACGAAGACGGACACCGGGTCGTACCTGGGGGGCTTCGCGGACACGCTGGAGAAGGGCGACGTGGGCGGCGGCCCGCTGATACTCGTGATCGTGTCGCTGGTCGCGGTGCTGGCGGCGGCGGTGCTCTGGGTGGAGCTGCTGATCCGGGCGGCGATGCTGTACGTCGGCGCGCTGCTGGGTACGGCGGTGTACGCGGGGCTGGTGGACCGGCAGCTGTGGAAGCACGTGCGGCGCTGGGCGGGGGTGATGCTGGCGGTGGACCTGGCGAAGCCGATCATCGTGGTCATCCTGGGCCTGGCGGGCGCGGTGGCGACCGGCTCCGGGGCGGACGACGACTTCGCCCGGGTGCTGTCCGGGCTGGCGATCCTGTTCCTGTCGATCTTCGCGAGCGCCTCGGTCTACCGCTTCGTGCCGGGCTTCGGCGACGAGATGCTGAACATGCGCGGGGCCCGGGCCAATGCCGTGCAGGCCGGTTCGGCGATGATCAACGGCACCGCGAACCTGATGAAGCAGGGCATCAGCACCCACGGCGACCGCGGTCAGGCGGCCGGTACGGGTGGCGGCGGGGGTGCCGGCGGCGGTTCGGTCGCGCCGGGCATCGCCGCGCACGCCGGGCGGACGCCGTCCCCGCCGCCGCAGGGCGGGCCGAAGCAGGGCCCGGTTCCGATCCGCGACAGCAATCCAGCGAAGGGAGGGTGACGGGTAAGTGAGCAGTGAACCGCTCGGCCAGTACGGTGCCCAGTACGCCCAGCCGTACGTCCACCAGCGCCGCACCTACCTGATCGGCAAGGCCCGCCCGAACGCGCCGATCGGCCGGAACCGGGAGTCCGGCGAGATCGTGCTGATCATCTTCGGGGCCTTCCTCGGCATGCTCTGGGGCCTGCTGATGCCGGTCCTGCCGCTGCGGATCGGCGGTCTGGTCGGTCTGCCGGCGCTCGCCATCGCGGCGGTGTACGTGCCGTACCGCAGGCGGACGTTCTACAAGTGGGTGGAGATCAACCGCACCTACCGCCGGACGGTCCGCAGCGGGCGGGCGGTGTGGCGTTCGGACGTGATGGACGCGGGCACCCGGCTGGACGGCCGGGAGGTGGAGGTCGGCCCGCCGCCGGGGGTGGGGCGGTTGCGCTGGCTGACGGCGCCGTTCGGGCCGGACGAGGTCGGGGTGCTGATGCACCTGGAGCGGCGCACGGTGACGGCCGCGATCGAGATCGAGGGCCCGGGCGTGGGCCTGCGGGACTCGGAGGACCAGGAGGCCCTGGTCGACCGCTTCGGGACGCTGCTGAAGCACGTCGCCAACGGGGACGGCTTCGTGACCCGGCTGCAGATCCTGGCCCGGACCCTGCCGGCCGACCCGGACGCGCACGCCAAGGACGTCGAGCGGCGCGGCGACCCGTCCTCGCCGCGTTGGCTGCAGGACTCGTACGACCAGCTCCAGTCGATGGTGTCGACCTCCTCGGAGCAGCACCGGGCGTACCTGGTGGCCTGCATGCACTACACCCGTGACCTGGCCGCCGAGGCGCACGCGATGGGCCGGACGGCCACCGGGCGGCGGGCGCGGGACGACGAGGGGCTGGCGGCCGTGATGGCGCGCGAGCTGACCGACATCTGCGCCCGGCTGGCCGAGGCGGACATCCGGGTGCGCCAGCCGCTGGGCCAGGCCCGGCTCTCCTCGCTGCTGCACTCGATGTACGACCCGGACCACCCGATCGACCACATCCAGGCGATGTCCCGGCGCAACGCCTGGCCGGCCGAGCTGGACGCGACCGACCCGCAGTACCTGCAGGCGAAGACCCGGGAGTCGGCGACCCGGGAGCCGTGGTGCCACGCGACCGCGTGGATCAAGGAGTGGCCGCTCACCCCGGTGGGCGTCAACTTCCTGGCGCCGCTGCTGGTGCACACCCCGGACGTGATCCGGACGGTCGCGGTGACGATGGACCTGGAGCCCACCGACGTCGCGATCGAGCGGATGCTGACCGAGAAGACCAACGACGAGGCCGAGGCGAGCCGCGCGGCCAAGATGAACCGCACGGTCGACCCGCGCGACCTGGCCCACACCGGCCGGGTGGACCAGCGCGGCGACGACCTGGCCTCCGGCGCGGCCGGGGTGAACCTGGTCGGCTACATCACGGTCTCCTCACGCAACCCCGACGCGCTGGCCCGCGACAAGCGGACCATCCGGGCCTCGGCCGGCAAGAGCTACCTCAAGCTGGAGTGGTGCGACCGCGAGCACCACCGGGCCTTCGTCAACACCCTCCCGTTCGCCACCGGCATCCGCCGCTGAGCGGACGCACCCGCACACCCGTGCACCCGCACATCCGTACGTCCGTCCACCGCTGACCCGTCAGGAGCCCGCCCATGGCGCTCGGCAACCTCTCCGAGGCGTTCACCAGCCTGATGTTCGGCAAGGTGGAGACCACCCGTCTGCCGGTGCGCACCTCCACCGGCCAGGCGCAGGCCGTCTACCTGCCGACCGCCGCGCCGGGGCTGGGCGACTCCGGGGTGATCATCGGGCGCGAGGTGTACAGCGGCAAGGGGTACGTCTACGACCCCTTCCAGCTGTACGGGCAGCAGCTGCCCGCGCCGCACTGGCTGGTGCTCGGCGAGTCCGGCAACGGCAAGTCGGCGCTGGAGAAGACGTACGTGCTGCGGCAGCTGAGGTTCCGCGACCGCCAGGTCGTGGTGCTGGACGCGCAGGGCGAGGACGGCGTGGGCGAGTGGAACCTGATCGCCAACGCGCTGGGCATAAAGCCGGTCCGGCTGGACCCGATGGCGGCCCGGGACGGCGGGGTGAAGCTCAACCCGCTGGACCCGGCGATCACCCAGAACGGCCAGCTGTCGCTGCTGCGCACGATCGTCGAGGTGGCGATGGGGCGTGGGCTGGAGGAGCGGGCCGGCTTCGCGCTGAAGGCCGCGCACGCCCACGTGGTGGCCTCGGTGAAGGACCGCCAGCCGGTGCTGGACGACATCATCGACACCCTGCGCAACCCCGAACTGTCCTCGGTGGAGTCGCTGGGCGTGGCGGTGGGCGAGGTGCAGTCCTGGGGCCTGGACGTGGCGCTGGTGCTGGACCGGCTGGTCGACGGCGACCTGCGGGGCATGTTCGACGGGTCGACGACCGACGGCATCGACCTGGACGCGCCGCTGATCGTCTTCGACCTCTCGCACATCGACCGCAACTCGATCGCGATGCCGATCCTGATGGCGATCGTCGGGGTGTGGCTGGAGCACACCTGGATCCGGCCGGACCGGAAGAAGCGCATCTTCCTGGTCGAGGAGGCCTGGCACATCATCAACAGCCCGTTCGTGGCCCAGCTGTTCCAGCGGCTGCTGAAGTTCGGCCGCCGGCTCGGCCTGTCCTTCGTCGCGGTGGTCCACCACCTGTCCGACGTGGTGGACGGCGCGGCGGCCAAGGAGGCCTCGGCGATCCTGAAGATGGCCTCGACCCGGACGATCTACATGCAGAAGGCCGAGGAGGCGCGGGCCACCGGCCGGGTGCTGGGCCTGCCGCGCTGGGCGGTGGAGATCATCCCGACCCTGTCGCCGGGCATCGCGGTCTGGGACGTCAACAGCAACGTCCAGGTGGTCAAACACATCATCACCGAGGCGGAGCGCCCGCTGGTCTACACCGACCGCGCGATGACCGAGGACGCGGTGGCCGAACGGGTGCGCGCGGACCAGAAGTTGGCGGCCGAGCCGGGGGTCTGAGGGGCCTTCTCCGCAGGCTCCGCACCCGGCGGACGGTGACGGTTCGTCCGTAGGTAATCCTCTCGTTACGTTCCACGTCCTGACAGCTACGCGCGTTGACCCTAGGCTTCGCAGTCGCAACACATGTCACACGCCCGAACGCCGCCGCTGTCCGCAGCCGGTGCTCCCTCCAAGGTGCAGGGGAATCCTTCATGCTCACCGTCAGATCCCGACGGACGGCGCTCGCCGTCGTCGCCGCCGCTGGTCTGCTCGGCACGGTCGTCGTGCCGACGGCCGCCCAGGCCGCCGACGCCAAGCGCCACAAGACCGTCAACCTCCAGCTGCTGGCGATCAACGACTTCCACGGCAACCTGGAGCCTCCGGCCGGTTCGTCCGGCACGATCAAGGAGATCGACCCGGCCACCGGCAAGGAGGTCGCCACCCCGGCCGGCGGCATCGAGTACCTGGCCACCGAGCTGCGCAAGGCGCGCATCCCGGCCGACGACTCGATCACCGTCGCGGCCGGCGACATCATCGGCGCCAGCCCGCTGACCTCGGCGCTCTTCCACGACGAGCCGACCATCGAGGCGATGGACAAGCTCGGCCTGGACGTCACCTCTGTGGGCAACCACGAGTTCGACGAGGGCGCGCAGGAGCTGCGTCGCATGCAGGACGGCGGCTGCCACCCGACCGACGGCTGCTACGAGCCCGGCCGCACCTTCAAGGGTGCCAACTTCAACTACCTGTCGGCCAACGTCACCGACGAGAAGACCGGCAAGCCGCTGCTGGCGCCCTACTGGGTGACCAAGTCCCAGGGCGTGAAGGTCGGCTTCATCGGCGTCACCCTGGAGGGCACGCCGAACATCGTGACCGCCGAGGGCGTCAAGGGCCTGAAGTTCGCCAACGAGGTCACCACGATCAACAAGTACGCCGCCGAGCTCAAGGCCAAGGGCGTCAACTCGATCGTCGCGCTGATCCACGAGGGCGGCTACCCGGCCAGCAGCGTCTACAACTACGACTGCGGCGCGGCCGGTCAGGGCGTCTCCGGCCCGATCGTCGACATCGCCAAGAAGATCGACCCGGCGGTCGGCGCCATCGTCACCGGCCACACCCACAACGCGTACGCCTGCAGCATCCCCGACCCCGACGGCGTCCCGCGCTCGGTGACCAGTGCCGCCTCCTTCGGCCGGCTCTTCACCGAGATCGACATGAAGCTGGACAAGACCACCGGCGAGATCGTGCGCCCCTCGGTCAAGGCCGAGAACCACGTGGTGCGCCGCACGGTCGAGAAGGCGTCGGACATGACGGCGCTGGTCGACCACTACTCCAAGCTGGCGGCCCCGATCGCCAACCGTCCGGTCGGCTACGTCGCCTCGGACATCAACGGCCGCGGCAGCAGCGACCTGGAGAAGCCGCTCGGTGACGTGATCGCCGACTCGCAGCTCGCCGGGCTGGCCCCGGCCGACAAGGGCGGCGCACAGGTCGCCTTCATGAACCCCGGCGGCATCCGCTCCGACCTGGTCTACAAGGCCTCCGGCGGCGAGGGCGACGGCGTGGTGACCTACGGCGAGGCGTTCACCGTCCAGCCGTTCACCAACATGATGCAGGTCAAGACGCTGACCGGGGCCCAGCTGATCCAGCTGCTCCAGCAGCAGGTGAGCGGTTCCAACGCGGCCGCGCCGAAGGTCCTCCAGGTGTCCTCGAACCTGCACTACACCCTGGACATGCGCAAGACCGGTGCGGACCGGGTGGTCGTGGACTCGGTGCGGCTGAACGGGGCGCCGGTCGACCCGGCGGCCACTTACCGGGTCGCGGCCAACGAGTTCCTGGCCGGCGGCGGCGACGGCTTCCCGGCCTTCGCGGCCGGCACCGACAAGCTGGTCGGCGCCTCGGACCTGGACGTCTTCGTGGCCTACCTGAGCGCCCACAGCACGGCGGCCTCGCCGCTCCAGGCCCCGGCGCGGGACCGGATCAAGATCATCGGCCCGGGCAGCGACATCGACTGACCGTGAGCCGGCTCCGGGGCGTGAGCCCTGGGACGGGGGCGGGTGGGGCGCTGTCGGGGCGCCCCACCCGCCCCTTTCGTCATTCCGTCATTCCGGGGCGGGGCCGCCGGGCAGGCGGACGGTGGCCAGCGCGCCCGGACCGCCGTCCGCGGCCGGGCCGAGGGTGACCTCGCCACCCGCCTCCCGGACGCTCTGCGCGACGATCGACAGCCCGAGGCCGGAGCCGGGCAGCTGGCGCGAGGAGGGCGAGCGCCAGAACCGGTCGAAGACGTACTGGAGCTCGTCCGGCGGGATGCCGGGGCCGTGGTCGCGGACGGTCAGCACGCCCCGGTGCAGCCGGACGTCGATGGTGCCGCCGGGCGGGCTGTACTTGACCGCGTTGTCCAGCAGGTTGATCACCGCCCGTTCCAGCCCGGCCGCGTCGCCGTGCACGTACCAGGGCTCGGTGTCGGTCTCGAAGACCAGCCCCGGGCCGCGCAGCTTGGCCCGTTCGACGGCCCGTCCGGCGAGCTCGTGCAGGGCGACCACGGTGGGGGCCGGGCCGCTCTTCGGGGTGTCCGGGCGGGAGAGCTGGAGCAGGTCGCCGATCAGCACGGTGAGCTCCTGCATCTGCGCCTTCATGTTGCCGAGCAGCTTGGTCTTGGTGGCGGCGGGCAGCGGGCGGCCGGTGTCGTTGCTGCGGATCAGCAGGTCGACGTTGGTGCGCAGGGAGGTCAGCGGGGTGCGGAGCTCGTGCCCGGCGTCGGCTATCAGCCGGGTCTGCCGCTCGCGGGAGTTGGCGAGGGCGGTGCTCATCGAGTTGAAGGACGTGGAGAGGCGGGCGATCTCGTCGTGTCCGTTGACCGGGATGGTGGTGCCCACCTCCTCGGTCCGGGCGATGTGCTCGACGGCGTCGGTGAGCTGGTCGACGGGCTTGAGGGAGGAGCGGGCGACCAGCCGGCCGGCGATGGCGGCGAGCAGGATGCCGCCGGCGGAGACCGCGCCGAGCAGGATGGCGAGGCCCTGGAGGGAGTCCTCGACGGGCTGGGTGGAGGTGGCGACCATCAGCAGGGCCGGCCCCGACGCGGAGTGTGCCAGCGAGATCCGGACGACTGCCGGGGTCCCGTCGGTGAAACGGCCGTCGCGGATGATCGACTGGCCGTTCTTGAGCTTGAACCCGGCTGCGTCACCGGGCTGGACCACGATCGCCTTGGTCGCGTTCGGTGGCAGGCAGACGCCCGTCGGGTTGGCCTTCACGAACTGGGTGTCCCGGGCCACCGCGCTGCCGTTCTCCGAGGTGAGGCCCGTCGGCTGGTTCGCCAGGGCCTGTTCCGCGGTCGGGTAGCAGAGCAGGGGCACTCGGGGCCCTGGTGGCAGCGTCGCGTTGGCCAGGTCGGTCCGCACCTGGTCGTAGAGCTGCTTCTCCACGATGAACCAGCACGCCAGCGCCGACAGCGCGATCGCCACCGCCACCGCCGCCGCGCTCAGGAAGGTGAGGCGGCTGCGCAGCGAGCGGGAGCGGAACCAGTGGAGGAGGCGCTGTCGGCGGCGGGGCGTGCGGGGCGGTGCCAGCGGGGGTGCCAGCGGTGGGGGCGGGACGTGGTTCACGCGCTCGTGCCGGCGGCCGGGCGCAGGGCGTAGCCGGCGCCGCGTACGGTCTGGATCAGGCGGGGCATGCCGCCCTGCTCGGTCTTGCGGCGCAGGTACATCACGTACACGTCGAGGGAGTTGGAGGAGGGCTCGAAGTCGAAGCCCCAGACCGCCTTGAGGATCTGTTCGCGGGTGAGGACCTGGCGGGGGTGGGCGAGGAACATCTCCAGCAGCATGAACTCGGTGCGGGTGAGCTCGATCGGCTTGCCGGCCCGGGTGACCTCGCGGGTGGCGGTGTTCATCCGCAGGTCGGCGAAGGCGAGCACCTCGCTCTCGTCCTCGACGGCGGCGCGGGCGGCGGCCTCGGCGGCGAGGGCGTTGCGGCGCAGCAGGGCGCGGACGCGGGCGAGCAGTTCGTCGAGCTCGAAGGGCTTGGCGAGGTAGTCGTCGGCGCCGACGTCGAGACCGGTGACGCGGTCGCCGACGGCGTCGCGGGCGGTCAGCATCAGCACCGGGACGGTGTCGCCGCGCGAGCGCATCCGGCGGACGGCGGTGAGGCCGTCCATCCGGGGCATCATGATGTCCAGCAGGACGAGGTCGGGCCGGTCGCGTTCGACGGATTCCAGGGCTTCGTAGCCGTCGGTGGCGGTGGCGACCTCGTACCCCTCGAAGGCGAGGCTGCTCTCCAGGGCGTCCCGGAGGGCGGGTTCGTCGTCGACCACGAGGAGCCGGGCGAAGGGGTGGCCGGCCTCGGCGGTGGTGCGGTCGTCGGCGGACGGGGTCATGGGCGGGTGCCCTTTCTCGTCGGGTGGAGGGCCTGCTGGGAGCAATTGTCCGTCTCAGGGAGCGGTGCTCACAGGTTCTGGCCGGCTTCGAGCTTCGGCAGGACCTGCTTGATGTCGTTGATCGGGATGGCGAAGCCGAGGCCGACGCTGCCGGCCGAGCCGCCGGAGGAGCCGGAGCCGCCGGGCGCGTACATCGCCGAGTTGATGGCGATGACCTGGCCGTTGGCGTTGATGAGCGGGCCGCCGGAGTTGCCGGGGTTGAGCGCGGCGTCGGTCTGGAAGGCCTTGTAGGTGGTGGTGCTGCCGCTGTCGGACTGCGGGGCGGTGCCGCGCAGGCCGGGCACGCCGGGCAGGTAGGGGAGGCCGAAGCCGCCGTTGTTGCTGGTGCTGCCCTCGTCGAGCTGGACGGTGACGTCGCGGTTCTCGGCGCTGATGATGCCGGAGGTGACGGTGCCGGTGAGGCCGTCGGGGTTGCCGATGGCGACGACCGGGTCGCCGATGGCCACGGTGGAGGAGTCGCCGAGGACGGCGGGGGTGAGGTTCTTCGCGCCGGTGGCGGTGATCACGGCGACGTCGAGGGCCTTGTCGGTGCCGGTGACGGTGGCCTGGGCGGTGGAGCCGTCCTTGAAGGTGACGGTGATCCGGCCGCCGGCGGACGCGGTGTCGATCACGTGGTAGTTGGTGAGGATCTGCCCGTCGGTGTTCAGGACGACGCCGGTGCCGGTGGCGGTGCCGTTGCCGGTCTTGACGGTGATCTCGACGGTGCTGGGCGAGACGGCGGCGGCGACGGCGGCCACGTCGGCGGTGCCGTCGGAGCGGGCGGAGACCGGGCTGGCGATGGTGCCGACGCGGTTCTCGGAGCCCTGGTGGTCGGCGGCGACCAGGCCGCCGGTGACCCCGCCGAGGACGGCCGCGACCGCGGCGACGGCGGTGACCAGGGCGAGCCGGCCGCGCAGCAGTCCGCG
>NZ_LFVW01000357.1:0-12303 GCF_001182915.1 Kitasatospora sp. MY 5-36 | reverse complement strand
CTCGCCCGCCTCGGCGGCGCGTCCTGGCTGGCGGCCGTGCCGCTGCTGCTGTTCTTCCTGATCGGCTTCGGCCTTCCCGCCGTCGCCATCGTGATCGGCGCGTTCACCACCTCCAGCGACGCGGAGTCCGGCGCCGGGCAGTTCACCTTCGACAACCTGACGGCCTCCGTCCAGGGCGGCTACCAGACGGCCATGCTGAGCAGCCTCAAGCTCTCCGCGCTGACCGCGCTGCTCGCCACCGTCCTCGGCCTGCCGCTCGCCCAGGCCGTCGTCACCTCCCGGCGCGGCTGGCTGCGCCAGGCGGTGCTCACCGCCTCCGGCGTGCTCGCCAACTTCGGCGGCCTGCCGCTCGCCTTCGCGTTCGTCGCCACCCTCGGCAACGCCGGCGAGATCACCAAGCTGCTGCACCTCACCGACCACGGCTGGTCGCTGTACTCGTTCACCGGCCTGACCGTCGTCTACCTGTACTTCCTCGTCCCGCTGATGGTGCTCACCATCACCCCGGCCCTGGACGGCCTGCGGACCCAGTGGCGCGAGGCGGCCCAGAACAACCGGGCCACCACCGTCCAGTACTGGCTCCACGTCGCCCTGCCGATCCTGCTGCCCTCCCTGCTCGGCGGCTTCGTGCTGCTCTTCGGCAGCGCCTTCGCCGCCTACGCGACGGCCGCCGCCATGGTCGGCGCGACCGTCCCGCTGGTCAGCCGCTCGATCGCGGACGCGCTCTCCGGCAACGTGCTGGTCGGCCAGGGCAACCTCGCCCTCGCCCTCAGCCTCAACATGATCTTCGTGGCCGTCCTGGTGATGGCCGTGTACCTCCCCCTCCAGCGCCGGAGCGCCCGATGGCTCAGCTGACCACCCCCGCCCGCCCCGGCCGACGCACCGTCCGCTGGTGGCGCGGAGCCGTGCTGCTGCTCGCCGGCGTCTACTTCGTCGTCCCGCTCGCGGCCTCCTTCTGGTTCTCGATCGACGACCCCCAGGGCATCTCCTTCGCGGCCTACACCGGGCTGCTCTCCGCCCCCGGCTTCCTGGACAGCCTCTGGCTGACCCTCGGCCTCGCCGTCGTGACCGTCGTGGTGCTGCTGCTCCTGCTCGTCCCGGCGCTGATCTCCGTGCGGCTCGGCTCGCCGAAGCTGCGCCCGGTGCTCGACGTGCTCTGCACCCTGCCGCTGGTCGTCCCGCCGGTCGCGCTGACCGCCGGCCTGATCGGCGTGCTCCGCTGGGGCCCGGACTACCTGATGGACACCCCGTTCTTCCAGACCTTCGTGTTCATCCAGGACCCGGACTTCCCGCTGGTGCTGGTCATCGCCTACGTGCTGATGGCCCTGCCGCTCGCCTACCGCGCCCTGGACGCCGGCCTGCGCTCGATGGACGTGCGCACCCTGGTCGAGGCCGCCCGCAACTGCGGCGCGAGCTGGCCGCGCGCGGTGTTCACCGTCGTCCTGCCCAACCTGCGCGGGGCGCTGCTGAACGCCTCCTTCCTCACCCTGGCCCTGGTGCTCGGCGAGTTCACCACCGCCTCGATCCTCGGCTTCCAGCCCTTCCCGGTCTGGATCTACTCGGTCGGCAACAGCCAGGCCCACATGTCGGTCGCGGTCTCCATCCTGAGCCTGCTGCTCACCTGGCTGCTGCTGCTCCTGCTGGCCACCGCCGGGCGCGAGCGACGCGCCAAGACCGCCACCTCCTGAAACCCCCCGGAGTCACCAGTCATGACCACGGCCACCGCCATCGCCGCCGACGCCCCGCTCGCCCCCGGCAGCGCCACCGTCGAATTCCGTTCCCTGCGCCGCGCGTTCGGCGCCACCACCGCCCTCGACGGCCTGGACCTGACCGTCCGCCCGGGCGAGCTGCTCGCCCTGCTCGGCCCGTCCGGCTGCGGCAAGACCACCGCGCTGCGGATCCTGGCCGGCTTCGAGCAGCACGACTCCGGCGAGGTGCTGGTCGACGGCCAGGACATCACCGCGATCCCCGCGCACAAGCGCGACGCGGGCATGGTGTTCCAGTCCTACAGCCTCTTCCCGCACCTGACCGCGCTGGACAACGTCGCCTTCGGGCTGCGGATGCGCGGCACCGGCAAGGCCGAGCGCCGCAAGCGGGCCCAGGAACTGCTGGAGCTGGTCGGCCTGCCGCACCGCGCCGACCACTACCCGCACCAGATGTCCGGCGGCCAGCAGCAGCGCATCGCGCTCGCCCGCGCGCTCGCCCTCCAGCCGCGCGTCCTGCTGCTGGACGAGCCGCTGTCCGCGCTCGACGCCAAGGTCCGCCTCCAGCTGCGCGAGGAGATCCGCCGCCTCCAGCAGGAGCTGGGCATCACCACCCTGTTCGTCACCCACGACCAGGAGGAGGCGCTGTCGATGGCCGACCGGGTCGCGGTGCTGCGGGCCGGACGGCTGGAGCAGTGCGCCGCCCCGTCCGAGCTGTACGGCCGGCCGGCCACCGCCTTCGTCGCCGAGTTCGTCGGCACCATGAGCCGCATCCCGTGCACCCGCACCTCGGACGGCGTCGAGGTGCTCGGCCGCCGGCACGCGGTGGACGGCGAGGTCCCGGCCGACGGCGAGCTCCAGGTGCTGGTCCGCCCGGAGAACGTCACCCTGACCCCGGCCGAGGACGGCCCCGCGCTGGTGGTCACCGCCTCCTTCCTGGGCGCCGTCACCCGGCTCACCGTCCGCCTGGACGACGGCACCGAGGTCAAGGCCGACCTGCCCACCGAGGCCGCCGCCGCGCTGCCGGCCGGCGCCCGGGCCGCGCTCACCCTGCCGGAGCGCCCGGTGCTGGTGGACCGCCGCGCCGCCTGAGAGCCTCGTACCTCCCCGCTCCGCCCGACGACGTACCGGCGGAGCACCGAAGAAGCGCCGACGAAGCGCCGGAGAACCACCGAAGGTACCGCCATGCCTGACACCGCCATGCCCGCGTCCAACGCGCTGCCCACCGCCGTCCTGTTCGACATGGACGGCACCCTGGTCGACACCGAGCAGCTGTGGTGGCAGACCGCCGCCGAGCTCGCCGAGGAACTGCGCCACCCGCTCACCGACCAGGACGCCCCCGAGGTGCTCGGCCAGGCCGTCGAGCACACCGCCGCCCACCTGCACGCGGTCAGCGGCACCGCCCTGAGCGAGGCCGAACTCGCCGCCCGGCTCGGCGAGTCCTTCGCCGCCAAGGTCGCCGCCGAGACGGTGCCGCGCCCCGGCGCGCTCGCCCTGCTGGCCGCGCTGCGCGACGCGGGGGTGCCGACCGCGCTGGTCTCCGCCTCCCCGCGCCGGGTGGTGGACCTGGTGCTGTCCGCCATCGGCCGGGACTGGTTCGCCGTCACCCTGGCCGCCGAGGACACCCCGCGCACCAAGCCCGCGCCCGACCCGTACCTCGCCGCCGCCGAACGGCTCGGCCTGGACCCGGCCGACTGCCTCGCCGTCGAGGACACCCCGACCGGGGTCGCCTCCGCCACCGCGGCCGGCTGCGCCGTGCTCGCCGTGCCGTCCACCCCGGTGCCGATGCCGCGGGGCGAGCGGATCACCCTGCTCGCCAGCCTGGAGCAGGCCGACCTCGCCCTGCTCGGGAAGCTCGCCGGCGCCGGCGCGGTTCGACCCTGACATGCCCTATCTCCTGCTCGCCCTGGCCATCATCAGCGAGGTCTGCGCCACCAGCTGCCTCAAGCTCACCGAGGGGTTCACCCGGCTCTGGCCGAGCCTCGGCGTCGGTGTCGGCTACGTGCTCTCCTTCCTGCTGCTCGGCCGCGCGCTCAAGCACATACCGGTCTCGGTCGCCTACGCGGTCTGGTCCGGGGCCGGCACCGCGGCGGTCGCCGGGATCGGGGTGGTCGCCTTCGGCGAGTCGCTCGGGCGGCTCCAGTGGCTGGGGATCGCGCTGGTGATCGTCGGGGTGGTCGTGCTCAACCTCAGGGGCGGGCACTCCTGACGCCGTTTCCAAAGCTCTTTCTGACGGTCCGTCAACTCTGAATTCGCTGGTCAACTCCCCTGCCGGGGCGGGACGTCGGACGTGCCGACGACCCGCCCCGGACGCTTCGCTACGGTGTCCCCCATGACGGACCCCCGCCCACACCACTACCGCTTCGTCCACCGCGAGCTGGCCCGCCAGGTGCTGGAGTTCGGCCCGCGCGTGGCCACCCCGACCCCGGACGGCGGCAGCCTGCTGCCCGTCGTCACCCAGATCTGGGACGACCTCGGCAGCACCCTGCCGCCCGCGGACCGCCTGCCCGACCACGGCCTCGACTGCCGCCACCTGTCGGTCGACGGCCACCACATGCTGCTGGTCACCCTGCCCGCCCCGGTCGGCGCCACCGAGGCCCACTTCGTCGCCGCCGTCCAGCCGGGCGGCGCCAGGACCGTCCGCTACGTGACCCTGGAGCACGCGTTCAGCCCCTTCGACGGCAGCCCCGGCACCGTCCTCGGCGAGTGGACCGCCGAGAGCCACCTCAACCACGGCCCGGGGCCCTCCCCCGTCGCCGAGCTGTTCGTCACGGCCGTGGTGCGGCTCGTCACCCCGAAGAAGCGCGGCTTCTGGCGCCGCTGAGACCAACCGTACGTATACACCTCGAAGCTGGGCCGCCGACGTCAAGAAGGCGTCGACGGCCCGTAAAGGTCCCGTAACGACCGCCTCCGGTTACGACCGTGACGATCTCTCCCCGGTCGGCTGGAGCTATGCTCGCCCGGTCCGACAATCGACGCATCGGGGGGCGAAAGTGTCCGACTTCAAAGTCAGTACCGAATTCCTCGCAAAACTGGCCCAAGACCTCAAAGGCTGTGCCGACGAACTCGACCAGGGCCTCAAGGCCTTCGAGGCGGCCGGCCACACCGGCACCGGCTTCGACTTCCTGGACGAGGCCTGCGGGCACTTCAAGGACAAGTGGCAGTTCGGCCTGAAGAAGGTCCGCGAGTGCGTCAAGGCCCTGGACGAGGGCCTTGAGCAGGTGCAGAAGAACTACGACGGCACCGAGCAGAGCATCGTCAAGGTCCTCGCCCCGGCGGGGCAGTCGTGAGCGCCCCCACGCCGGCGCCCGACTGGTCCGGCCTCGGCTTCAACCCCACGCCCGGCGCCTCCGCCGCCGTCACCGCGCTCAGCACCAGCCTGCGCCGGGTCGGCCAGCACCTGAGCGGTGTGCACACCACGCTCTCCCAGATCTCCAACAACGAGGGCCAGTGGACGGGTGAGGCCGCCAAGAAGTTCTCCGAGCAGTTCGGCAAGCTCCCCGGCTACCTCCAGGACGCCGCCGACTCGATCACCTCGGCCTACACGGCGCTCGACGTCTGGTACAAGGCACTGACCGAACACCAGCCCAAGGCCGCCGAGTTGGCCGCCTCCGCGGTCACCGCCAAGAAGAAGAAGGAGGAGGCGGACAAGGCCCACAGCGCCGCGGCCGCCGCCCCCGACCTCCAACTGGCCGGCCGCCCCTACCCCGACGACGCCAGCCTCGCCGCCGCGGAGCAGCGCTACAACACGGCGAAGAACCACCTGGACTCCGCCGCCAGTCTGCTCACCAGCGCCTCCAACGAGCTGGCCGGCCTCCAGAAGCAGGCCCACGAGCTCGCCGGGACCCACAAGTCGGACGCCCAGAAGACGGCCGAGGCCGTCCGCAAGGCCGCCGACAGCAAGGCCCCGCCGGAGCCGGGCATGCTCAGCAAGATCGGCGACTGGTTCAGCAAGCACGGCGGGGACCTGCTGACGGTGGCCTCCGGCATCTGCGGCGTCGCGGCCATCTTCTGCCCCGCGTTCGCCCTGCCCGCCATCCTGCTGAGCGTCGGCGCGGCGGGCCTGCACGCCAAGCAGTACGGCATCAAGGGCCTGATGCCGACCAGTTGGGACAACCTCGGCAACGACCTCACCCTGGCCGGCGACCTCCTCGGGGCCCTGCCCGGAGGCGCCCTCCTCAAGGGCGGGGTCACCGCGTTCCGGGGCGCCCGCGCCGCCGAGGGCGGGGCCAAGGCCGTGAGCGCCGGCGCCAAGGAGATCCGCGTCGCCGCCCGGGCGATGGACCCGGCCAGCCCGATCTTCACCACCGCGATCGAGAAGCCCGCCATGAAGCTCGGGCTCTCCAAGGCCGCCGCGATGAACGTCTCCGACGGCGTGCAGGCGGCCAGCGGGGTCGCGCTGACGGCCCCCACCGCGGCCGGCCTCTTCACCGACAGCCCGAGCCCGGGGCTGGGCGCCGCGATCAACTACACCACCGGCGGCGGCACCGCGCTCAACGGCGCCGGCGGCGCCATCGGCGGCAGCGGCAAGGGCCGGATCCTGCCCGCCCTGCTCGGCGGCGGCAGCGCGATCGTCACCGGTGTCTGGGGAGTGGGACATGACTGATACGACCATGCCGTCCGTCTGGCTCTCCCTGCCCGAGGGGTTCACGGACATCGACCTGGCCGAGGACCCGGGCGACCGGATGAGCCGGATCGTGGACGGGCTCGACGGGCTCACCGACGCCGGTCCGGAGCAGAAGCTCGGCATCGCCGTCTCCGCCGAGCTCGCCCTCCAGGCGCAGCTGCGCGAGGGTGCGGTGCACGTCTCCAACTGCCTGGTGCAGACCGAGGAGGGCGAGATCGTCCAGGGCGTGTTCAGCCTGTACCTGCGCGAGCAGGAGCAGGGCGCCCCGGGCGGCTACCCCCAGCGCGTCGCCCGGGAGCTCGCGACCGCCTGGCCGGACGCCGACATCGAGGTCCTCGACTTCCCGCTCGGCCGGGCCGCCGTGACCGTCCGCGACCTGGCCGTACCCGTGTCCGGGACGGCCTACGGCCTGCCGGGGTCGGGC
This sequence comes from Kitasatospora sp. MY 5-36, assembly GCF_001182915.1. Classification (NCBI taxonomy): domain Bacteria; kingdom Bacillati; phylum Actinomycetota; class Actinomycetes; order Kitasatosporales; family Streptomycetaceae; genus Kitasatospora; species Kitasatospora sp. MY 5-36. Next base: position 5,552 of record NZ_LFVW01000357.1, on the reverse strand, counting down.
GTCACCACCGTCCGCCAGCTGGAGGCCCTGTTCGCGCACCCGTGGAGCCCCCACGTACTCGCCGTCGTCTTCTCCACCCAGCACCTGGACTACTGGGACGGCTGGTCGGTCCTGGTGGGCGCCGCCATCAGCGGGATCTCCTTCTACCCCCCGCTGAACGAGACGTCGAACGCCCTGCCGCCCGAGCGGCAGGACAACATCCGGAAGGCCTTCGGGTGACGATCACCCAGCCCGACCAGGGCACCACCCGGAGCGGGCCCCGCCGACTCGGCGGGGCCCTGGCCCTCATCGCCGTCACCACGGCGGTGCTCGTCGGCGTCATCGCGCTGGACGTCTACGTCAACTCGTTCCTCGCCGCGGTGGTGGGGCTCGCCTACCCGCTGATCGTGCTGTACGCGTTCGCCGTGCGCCGCGACGCCGACAGCAACCCCCGGTTCCAGAAGAACATGGTCGCCTGGGGCCTGGGCATCTCCGTCGTCGGCTTCGTCGCCTACTTGGCCGGTACCGAGGCCTGGGCGAACCTGATCCTGGGTTCGGGGCGGACCGTGCAGGCCGTGGTCGTCGACGAGAAGGTCACCGACGCCCTCCACGGCACCGGGCGGGCGTACAGCCTGGCCTCCACGGAGCTGAACGACGACGTGCCGGGCGGCCCGCTCACCGAGAACTCCCCCCGGTTCAAGCGCGGCCAGGTGATCACCGTCCGGATGGACCCGGCCGGGCGGGTCGCCCCCAAGCTCCCCGGCGAGGCCGACTCCTCCGCCTACCTGCTGGCGTTCCTCGGCTGCAACGTCCTGATCGACGGCACCCTGCTCTGGTCGGTGCGCCGGCCGAAGGAGTCGTCCGCCTGAGCCGGCCGGTCGCCTGAGCCCACCGTTCCGCCCCGGGCCGCCGCCCGGGGCGGAACGCCGCATCAGCCCAGCAGCGCGGGCAGTTCGGCGATCGAGCCGAGGACGTGGGTGGCGCCGTCGGCCCGCAGCCGGGCCTCGTCGTGGGCGCCGGTGAGGACGCCCGCGACGACCGGGGCGCCGGCCCGGGTGCCGGTCAGCATGTCGTAGCCGGTGTCGCCGGCGACGGCGATCTGGCGGACCGAGTCGGTGCCGGTGCGCAGCAGGGCGGTGAGCGCGAGGTCGGGGTACGGGCGGCCGCGGCCGGCCTCGGCGGGGCAGAGGGTCAGGTCGGCGACGGACCGCCAGCCGAGGGCGTCCAGGATGCGGTCCTGGGTGGCCCGGGAGAAGCCGGTGGTGAGGACCACCTTGCGGCCCTGGCCGCGCAGTTCGGCGATGGCCTCGGCGGCGCCGGGCAGGGCGGCGCAGTGCCCGGCGTCGACCAGGTCGTGGTAGGCGGCCTCGAAGGCGGTGTTGGCCCGCTGGGCCTTCTCCTCCGCGCCGAACAGGTGCCGGAAGACGGAGATCTTGGACTCGCCCATGGTGGCCCGGACGTGGGCCAGCATCGGGTCGAACTCCGGGCTGCCGGCCTCGACGCCGAGCGCCGCGGCGGCAGCGGTGAAGGCCTGCTCGACGAGGCCGTCGTCGGCCACGGTGGTGCCGGCCATGTCGAGCACGACCAGGCGGATGTCGGCGGTCACAGCGGCATTGGTCACAGCGGTATCGGTCACAGCGGTGTTGCTCACAGCGGCGCTCCTTACAGGTTGGCGAGGTCGGCGGTGGTCTCGGCGATGGCGGGCGAGCAGGTCATGCCGCGGCCGCCGGGGCCGGTGACCAGCCAGACGCCGTCGCGCACGCGCTCGCGGTGGACGACCCGGGTGGTGTCGACGCACTGCGCGTACACCCCGGCCCAGCGGCGGCGGATCCGCGGCATCGGGCGGCCGAGCAGGTCCTCGACGACGCCGACCAGGTGGTCGTACGGGTCCTCGACGACGTCGAAGCCGAACGGCTGGTCGTACTCGTGGGTGTCGCCGATGGTCAGGCCGCCGTCGCGGCGCTGGACCATCAGCAGCTGCATCCGGTGCTCGGCGGCGACGGGCGGCTGCGGCTGGGTCTCGCGCAGCCGGTCCAGGGCGGTGCCGGCGAAGGCGGGGTAGTAGCGGAAGCTGTCGCCGTCGGCGACGGAGGTGGTGAGGGTCTCGCCGAGCGGGTCGGTCTGCATCATCTGGAGCCGCACCCGGCGGACCGGCAGGGCGGGGGCGAGTTCGCGGACCAGGCCGCCGAGCCAGGCGCCGGTGCAGAGGACGACCAGGTCGCCGGTGTGGACGTCGCCGTGGTCGTCGCGGACGGCGTTCTCGCCGACCACCTCGCGCACCTCGCGCCCGGGCAGGAAGGTGTACCGGCCGGTGGCCTCCAGGGCGGCGCGCAGCGCGGGCTGGGCGGTGCGGGGTTCGACGGCGGCGTCGCGCCCGCACCACAGGGCGCCGAGCAGCTTGCCGCGCAGGGCCGGGTTGGCGGCGCGGGTCTCGTCCGGGTCGAGCAGCCGGTAGCCGCGGGCGGCGGCGTCCGGCAGGGCCAGGGCCTGTTCGGCGACGGCGAGTTCGGCCTCGGTGCGGATCGCGGTGAGCGATCCGTTGGCCCGGAAGCCGAGGTCCGGGACGCGGGCGCCGATGGACTCCCACAGTTCGCGGGCGCGCAGCGCGGTGTCCAGTTCCTCGCCCTGCGCGCGGCCGCTGACCCACACCAGGCCGAAGTTGCGCACCGAGGCGCCGCGCGCCTCGGTCTCGCGCTCCAGGTGGACGACCTCGTGGCCGCGTTCGACGGCCTGCCAGGCGTGCATGCTGCCCAGGACGCCTGCTCCTACGACGATGACTCTCATGCGTCCAGGCTGGTGCGCCCGGGTGTCTGAGGGGCGTCGGGACGCCGTCCCGCAGATGAACCACCTGGGAAGTTGTACAGACAACCCGTCGGCCGCCCCGAGGCCGCCGCGGCGGCTACGACCGCACCACCCGGGCCCGCAGGTAGTTGCGCCGCCCGAAGTTCGGCTCGTCCACCGCCGTCAGCTCCTCCACCTGGAACCGGTACAGCGCCGCCGCCCCGCCCCCGGTCAGGAACTGCCGCCGGACCTCCTCGTCCCGCGCGAAGACCGGGTAGCGCCCCTGGTAGGCGGCCAGCGCCGCCTCGGCCTGCCGCCCCCAGGCCTCGCTCGCGCTGCCGGTCAGCTGGAGGCCGCGCAGCTGCTCGCCGAAGACCGGCGGCGGCAGGAAGACGGTGGCGGCGGCCCGGGCCTCCTCGGCCAGGTGGTGGCTGTGCCGGGTGGAGCGCTCGCTGACGAAGTAGAGGACGAGGTCGTCGTCGTACGCGAAGAAGGCCAGGTTGGCGTGCGGGCCGTGCTCGTGGCCCGCGGTGGCGAGGGTGAGCACCATGGCCTCGGCCAACAGCCCCTCGACGCCCTTGTGCAGCAGGTCGCCCGGCCAGTCCCCCTGCGTGATGTCGAGTCGGTACGGCATTCGGCACTCCCTCCGCTGGCACGCCCGGCGCCCGCGCGCCCGAGCACGACTGAGCCGGGCGGGCGCCCCCCGAAGGAGGCTCCACGCCCGGCTCACATGCTCCACCCGCCGTCCGAGACCGGACAAGGGGCAGGGGCGGAAGTCCGGCTCAGCGCTGCCGGGACTCGTACGACGCGTACCCGCGGGCCACGACCGGCGGCTGCCCCGGTCCGAGCAGCGGCCGCAGCGCGCCCGCCCGCATCCGGTCCACCAGCGGACCGCAGCGCCCGGCGAGCGGCGCCAGCACCACCGCGGCCAGCAGCCCGACCAGCGCGCCCACCGCCACGTCGTGCGGGTAGTGCACGCCGACCCAGACCCGGGAGGCGGCCATCAGCACCGCGAACAGGCCGGCCACCAGGCCGAGCCGCCGGTTGACGAACCAGAGCGCGGTCGCGGCGGCGAAGGCGATCACCGAGTGGTTGCTCGGGAAGGACCAGTCCCCGGTGCCCGGGCAGGTCTCCAGCGAGACGCTGCCGGGGATCTGCGCGCACGGCCGGAGTTCCTCGACCGCGCCCTTGAACACCGAGTTGACGCCGTAGGCGACGACCACGATCACCGGCGAGGCGAGCACCCTGGCCATCACGGCCGAGTCCGCGCCGCGCGCCCGCCACCAGGCGTAGAGCATGAAGACCGCGAACAGCCCGAGACCGAGCGCCGACCAGACCTTGATCAGCTCGTCCAGCCAGTGCGGCGCCGACTGCGCCCAGCCGTTGACCCGGGTGTACAGGCCGCCGTCGATTCCGCTGCCGTCGTACACGGCGAGCGCCCTGGAGGGCGTCACATGTCACCTCCGTGACGTCGCGCCTTACGGGCGCGGAACAGTTCGAGAACAATAGGGAGCACGGAGACAACTACTACCAGACCGATGATCGGCAGCAGGTACTGGTCGATACCGGGGATGGACGAGCCCAGCCCGTACCCGGCGAACACCACGCCGACCGTCCAGACCACGCCTCCGGCCACCTGCCACAGGGTGAACGAGCGGACCGGCACGTCGAGCACGCCGCAGAGCGGATTCAGCACCGTTCGGACCACCGGGATGAACCGGGCGAGCACGATCGCCTTGCCGTGGCCGTACTTGGCGAGCAGCTCCTCGGCCCGCGCCACGCCCTCCAGCAGGCTCTTGCGCCTGGTCCGGCCGAGCAGCGCCCGGCCGCCGCGCCGGCCGATCAGGTAGCCGACCTGGGCGCCGACGAGCGCGCCGACCAGGGCGGCGGGCAGCACCTGCCACAGGTGCAGCTGCGGGCCCTTGGTGGCGCCGGGCACGCAGAGCAGCCCCGCGGTGAACAGCAGCGAGTCGCCGGGCAGGAAGAAGCCCACCAGCAGCCCGGTCTCGGCGAACAGCACGACGGCGATGCCGAGCGCGCCGAAGGCGGCGAGCAGTGAGGACGCGTCCAGCGGGTTCACCGCGAGGTGAACGGCCGGATCGGCGAGGAACTGGAGCAAGGCCGACGGACCTCCCGTACGTTGGAGGGCGGTTCGCACCGAACCCGCCCGGACCGTCTACAGTTGCGTAGACGGTCTACACGACTGTAGACGATACTTGGAGGAAGCGCCGCCATGCCCGACGTACCGTCCGCCCGCCGGCCCGCCGGGGAGCTGGAGGCCGAGGTGCTGGCCGCCCTCTGGTCCGCCCGGCAGCCGATGACGCCGCAGGACGTCCAGGCCGCGCTCGGCGGGGACCTCGCCCGCACCACCATCGCGACGATCCTGGCCCGGCTGTTCGACAAGGGGACGGTCGAGCGCACCCGGGCCGGCCGCGCCTACGCCTACACCCCGACCGTCCAGGACACCGCCGGGCTCGCCGCCCGCCGGATGCACACCGAGCTCGGCCGCGAGACCGACCGCTCCACCGTGCTGGCCCGCTTCGTCTCCGACCTCTCCGCCGAGGACGAGCAGCTGCTGCGCGACCTCCTCGGCGACGGCAACCCCGGGGCTCAGACACCGGGAACGGCGGGCCGATGATGCTCGCCGTCTGGGTCCCCCTGCTGCTGCCCTTCCTGGCCGCCCCGCTGGCCCGCCGCCTCGCCGATGCGCTGCCGCCGCGGGCCGCCGCCTGGATGCTGGCCGGCAGCGCCGCCGTCCTGGCCGGCGGCACCCTCTGCTCGCTCGGCCTGCT
>NZ_LFVW01000356.1:0-12314 GCF_001182915.1 Kitasatospora sp. MY 5-36 | reverse complement strand
GGCGGTCGCGGCCGGGGTGGAGCCCGGGTCGGCGGAGGCGGCGGCGGTTGTCGCGGTGCTGGTGGAGCGGTACGGGCGGTGCTGCGCGGGGGCGGTGCCGGGGGAAGCCGGGGCGGTGCGCGACCGGTTGGCGGAGCGGCTGGGGGCGATGGCCGATCCGCGGCGGGAGCGGTACCTGGAGCTGCTGGCGGTGGTCAACGGTTGGGCCGCGCCGGAGAGTTGGGCGGCCGAGGTGGACTGGGCGGTGCGCGCGGTGGCGTGAGTCGGGGCTGCTCGGCGGCGAGGTGACGAGGTGGTGGGGCCGTGGGGCGGTGGGCCTGTACGGCTACCGGCGGGTGGGGCCGGAGAAGGTGGTGAGGAAGGCGTGGGCCTGGGCACGGAGGTGGTCGACCGGCGGGTCCTCGCAGATCACCTCCAGGCCGAGTCCGGTCGCCCGGCCCAGGTCGTAGTAGGACTGGTAGGCGAGGTACGGGCGGTGGTCGTCGGTGGGGTCGAGGCCGACGGCGAAGGTCGCGAAGTGGGGCTGCGGCCCGCCCGGGGCGGGGGCCGGCCCGCTGCGGGAGAGCTGCCACTCGAACTCGTACGGCTCGGGTTCGGCGGGCAGGTCCAGCAGGGCCTGGGCGAGCCGGCGGACCTCGTCCGGGTTCGCGAAGGGGATCGACTCCGACGAGGAGGGGGCCGAGGCGAGCAGTTCCCAGGCGTCGCCGTTGTGGCCGACGGTCAGGGCCCACTCGCCGCTCGGGTCCTGCCAGCGGCAGCTGATGATCGGGTCCACGGCGGTCAACCTCCCTGTGGCGCTGGATCGTTCGTACCTCATCATGGTGGCACACCGGTCGCTGCGGGGGCCTCGGCCGCGAGCCGTCCTCGGGCCCGTTGCCAGGCTTCCTGGAGCGTGCGGCAGCCGTGGCCCGCTCCGGGTGCGCCCTGCGGGGCGGGTCGGTCAGCCGGTCAGTCGGTGACGGGGGCCGGGTGCCAGGGGCGGTCGGGGCGCGTCTGGACCGGGGCGGAGGTGAGGCGCAGCGCGTACACCTCGCGGTCGGTGGCCTCGTACGGGACCTGGCCGAGGTACTCGTGGCCGGTCAGGTGGCACCAGGCGGGGAGGTCGAGCGGGGCGGCGGGGTCGGTGGTGTGGATGTGGACCACCGCGCCGGCGGGGAGGTGCGCGATCCGGGCGCGCAGCCGGAGCAGGAGCTGGACGCAGAGCAGGCCGGTGCCGTCGATGGTGAGGTCGGGGGCGTTCGGGGCGTCGGGGGCGGCGTCGGGGGCGGTTTCGGGGGCGGTCATCGGGGCGTCTCCTGGGTGATGCGCCAGAGGCGGCGGGGCAGTTCGCCCTCCTCGAAGGGGTGGACGTCGGTCAGGTGCCAGCCTTCGGCGAGCCTGTCCACCAGCTCGCGGGGGAAGAAGTGGACGGCGAAGCCGCCGTGCTCCCAGATGTCGTCCCCGTGGCCGGTGCCGGCGCCGTAGTGGGCGTCGCCGGTGTGGCGGACGGTGTGGACGAGGGTGCCGCCCGGGCGCAGGACCCGGCGGACCTCGGCGACGAGCGCCTCGATCTCCCCGGTGGAGAGCGCCATGCAGAGCAGCATGTGGGCGAAGACCGCGTCGACGGAGGCGTCGGGGAGGGGCAGCGGGTCGCGGACGTCGTGGGTGAGGACCGAGAGCCGGTCGGCCAGGCCCTGGTCCGCCGCGGTGGCGCGCAGCTGCTCCAGGCCGGTCGGGCTGAAGTCGGCGGCCAGCACGCGGAAACCCGCCCGGGCGAAGTGCAGTGCGTCGCGTCCGTGACCGGCGCCGAGTTCCAGCACCTCCCGGGCCCCGGCGGCGGCGAACACTCCGGCGGCGTACTCGGCGGGGGCGGAGGGCCGCTCGCCGTACATCCCCGGGTTGGCGGTGTAGGTCTGCTGCCAGTGCGCGCGTTGGGCGTCCGCGAGGGCGCGCTCCGGGCCGGGCCCGGTGTCGGGGGTGTCGGTCATGGTGCGGCCCTTCGCGGGGGTGGGGGTGGTGCGGGTGGTGCCAGATGGCGCAGAGGTGCCTGTGGTGCGGGGCCAGCCTAGGACGTGGGCTCGGGCGGAGGGTGTGGCGGGGTACGGAAGGTCGTGCGCGGGGGCGGTGAGGCGGGCGGATCAGCCGAGGTGCCGGCCCGGGGCGGTGCCGCCGAGGCGGGTGAGCAGGGTGGACAGCCGGCCGAGGTCCTCGGCGCTCCACTGCTCCGCCGCGAAGTGCTCGGCGGCGACCTTGCGGGCGGTGTACAGCATCTCGGCGAGCCGCTCGCGGCCGGTCGGGGTGAGGGCGGCGTAGGTGACCCGGGCGTCGCGGGCGGCGGCCTCGCGGGCGACCAGGCCGATCCGCTCCAGCGGTGCGAGGCCGCGGGTCACGCCGGAGGCGGTGAGCCCGAGGGCCTCGGCGAGGTCGACCCGGCGCATCCGGCCGCCGGGGGCCTGGGAGAGGTGGAGCAGCATGGTGAAGTCGGCCAGGCTGACGCCGTGCAGGCGGCTGAGGCCCGCGTCGAAGCGCTTGACCACGGCGGTCTGGGCGCGGACCAGCCGCAGGGCGGTGTCCAGGGGGTCGGGGTTCGGGCCCGTTGCGACCGGTGCGGTCGCGGCCCGGTCCACCTGGTCCGGCTGCTGCTGGTCTGAACGCTGATGGTCTGGACGCTCTGTCATTGCCACCTCCTTGACTGCTCAAGTATAGCGCTAGGGCGAGCCGTCAAGGAGGTGGCGGAGGGGGAGGGGAGGGGTGGGTCAGTGCGCGGTGTTGGCGGCGCGGCGCTGACGCTTGCCGAGCGGGGCCTGGGAGAGGTCCTCGGCCTGGGAGCGGAGGTTCTTGTAGCCGTAGCCGCGTTCGGTGAGCCAGTCCCGCGCCGACTGCTCGGCCCGCTCGGTGGCCTCCAGGATGTCCTCCTCGGCCTCGCCCTCGTCGAGGAAGCGGAAGGTGAAGGCGGCCCGGGCGGAGACGTCGTAGCTGAGGTGGCCCTCGCGGGTGAAGGCGGCGCGCAGCACGTCGTGCTCGGGGGCAGCGGCGAGCAGTTCGGCACGCTGGTCGGCGGTGAGGCCGTCGAAGACGCCGCGCACCATGATGCGGAAGGTTCGAGTGGTCATCCCCCGACCATAGGCAGTGCGGGCCGCCGACCGCCAACGTGATTCCTGGGCCGGGCGCTTCTCGGTGACGGTCGGTGGTCGCGGGCCTCCTTGGGTGCCCGTAGGCGGTCGTCGGGTGGTCGCCGGTGGTGGTGGGCGATGGTGGTGGGCGCCGGTCAGGCGGGGGTGAGTGCTTCGGCGAGCTCGTCCGCGTACCGGGTGAGCCGGTCGAGCCCGGGGCCTCCTCGGGCGCGCCGGAAGCCGTGCCGCCGACCGTGGAAGGCGGCCTGGACGGCGTGGAGTTGGGTCCAGCGGCGGAGGCGTTCGCGGTCCAGCTCGGCGGCCTCGGCGAAGACGTCGAGCGCGCGGAGGAGTGCGCGCTGCCGGTCCGGCGCGTCGAGCAGCGTCAGGGCATGGACCTTGAGCAGGGTGCCGCCGTCGTAGGCGCGGTCTCCCACGTAGCCCTTGGGGCCCACGGCCAACCAGGGTTCGCGCTCCGCCCGCAGGATGTTGCGGGGGTGGAGGTCCCCGTGGACGAGCACGTCCGGCTGGGTGCGGGCGAGTTCGCGGACGGTCGCGAGGGCGGCGCCGACCGTGCGGGCCGGCAGGGGGCGGGAGAGGGAGGCCGCGTCGGCGCGCAGGCCGGCCTCCCATTCCGCGGCCTGCTCGCTCAGCCGGGGCAGGCCCGGGGGCGCCGGGACGGCGAGCCGCCGGCTGAGCCGCCCGGCGACCGTCGGCACCTCGTCGGTGTCCCGGGCCTCCGCGAGCGTGGTCGGGCTCGCCCGTTCGAGCAGCATCGCGAAGCGCTCGTCGTCCCGTTCGTAGAGCCGGACGGCGCCCCGGCCCGCCCACACCGCGAAGGCGTCCGGCTCGTGCACGTTGCCGGGGTGGGGGAACGAGACCTTCAGTACGGCCACGCGCTCGGCCGCCTGCCGGACCGGGAGGATCAGGCCGACCCCGCCGTGGGTGGCGGCGCCGTCCGGCACGCAGCCCCAGCGTTCCAGCAGCTCGGCGGCGAGGCCGGGGAGTTCGGCGATCCAGGCCGCGCCGGGGGCTCCCTCACGGTCGATGGTGGTGCGGGCGAGCCCGCCGGGGATGCTGATCATCTGCTTCCTTTCGACGGTGGGGGGAGGGCGCTGGTGTGGTTTGCCGGTCCGGTCCGGTCGGGTCCGGTCCGGTCCGGTCCGGTCGGGCTCAGGGGGCAAAGGGGCCGAAGGTCGTGGCGGCGAGGCGGAGCGCCGGTGCCGGGGTGCCGCTCCCGGCGCCGACGGAGTAGACCAGCCGCCTGCGCAGGTCCGGGGTGGTGAAGAAGCCGTCGGAGTACCCGAGGTCGTGCCCGGTCTTGCCCCAGAGCACCGTGCCGTCCTGCAGCGGGACGGCCATCAGTCCGGCGCTGTAGCAGGCCCGACCCTTGTCCGGACCGAACAGGCACTCGCCCGCTCCGCGTACGGGCACCAGCCGGCCGGAGGCGTCGCGCGGCAGGGTGAGCAGGTCGTGCAGCTGCTGCGGCGGCAGGAGTTCGCCGTCGAGCAGGGCGCGCAGGAACCTGTCCAGGTCGGCCGGGGTGGACACCATCGACTCCGGGTTGCCGCCCTGTTCGGAGACGTCCGTCGGGGTGTCGGCGCTGTCGGGGACGTAGCCGGCCAGGTGGGGCTCCGGCATCGCGGGCCTGCCCTCCGTCACCTCGGTGTGCCGCAGGCCGAGCGGCTTCAGGATGCGGGCCGTCACCTCCTCCCTGATCGTGTGCCCCGTCACCTGCTCGATGATCCGGCCCGCCACCCGGTAGTTGAAGTTGTTGTACTCCTGCTCGCCGCCCGGATCGAAGGCCGGGCCGGCCTCGGGCAGGCCGCGCTCCGGGTGGGGCCGGAGCGTCCGCTGGACGACCAGGTCGAGCGTCTCGATCGCGAAGCGGTTGGCGATCAGGCCGTCGCGCTTCTCCAGCTCGGTGCCCTCGAGTTCCGGGCCCTCGACGGCCTGCGGAAGTCCGCTGGTGTGGTCGAGGAGTTGACGGACGGTGATCGGCAGCGTGAAGCTCGCGGGCAGCGTGCCGGGCAGGTACTGCTGGACGGTGCCGTCCAGGGAGATCCGCTGCTCGGCGGCGAGTTGGAGCAGCACCGCGGCGACGAAGGTCTTGTTGATGCTGCCGATCCGGAACGCCGCGTCCGGCGCCACCGGCCGCCCGCTCACCGGATCGTCGGCGCTGCCGCGCCAGACCAGGCCGTCGGCCGTCACCCGGGCGACCGCGCCCGCCACCGGGTCGCCCGGCCGGGCGGCGATCGCGGCGTCGAGGGCAGCCGGATCGAGGACAGCCGGACCGAGAGCGGCCGGAGCAGGCGTGGCGGCGAAGGCGGGTGCGGTGGATGCGGACGCCGCCGCGAGGAGCAGGGCGGCGAGGCCCCGCGCGAGGGTGGCGGGTTTGCTGACGGCCATGTGCCCTCCGAAGCGGGTGGGACGGCTGTGGGGCGGAGCGATCCGCCCTGGAGAACACGCGGCTGACGGTCATTCAGTTGCACACGACCGGTGCGAAGGCGGAGAGTGCGGGCACGGAACACGGTGGGGACTCCCTTCCGCGGCGGCCCGGGTGGCCACTGTCGCGATGCCCCCAAGAGTGATCGCCGGAAGCCCCTTCGCGCATGTGCCGTTCGGCAGGAATCCGGCGGGAAAGCGGCCGGGCCTCCCCTGCCGATCGGCAGGGGAGGCCCGGGGTGCGGACGCGGACCACACGGGACGCGGGACGCGACAGCGGTTGGGGGAGCGCCGGTTACACCCGCGCCGGCAGCCGGGTGCAGACCGCTCCCGCCACCAGCGGAGCGGGCTCGGCGCCCAGGACGCCGAGGGTGAAGGCGGTGGTCAGCGCGCTGATGTCGCGGGACTCGCGGAGCAGCAGGTGGTTGGCGCCCGGGGCCTCGTACCGCGCGAGATCCGGGACGACCCGCCGGGCGCGCAGCGCGTACTCCAGGGACTGGGTGGCACTGGCCGAGCTGTGGTCCCCGGTGCCGTGGACGATCAGCACCCGCCGCCCGGCCAGCTGGTCGACCGGGTCGCCGCTGGGCAGCCACGGCGCGATCCCGGCCACGCCGACCACCGACGGGTGCCCGGCGCACCAGAAGGCGGCGCGCCCGCCCAGCGAGTTGCCGATCAGCACGACGGGTGCGCCCGGGTAGAGCCGGGCCAGCTCGTCGAGCGCCCAGCGGGTGTCGACGGCGGTGTCGGCGTCCGCGTCGTTCCAGCCGCCGTGGCGGTAGCGCAGCAGGTGCACCGCGAGGCCGTGCGGCCGGCCGCGGTCGGTGAGCTCGGTGGCCAGGTCCCGCAGGCCCAGCTCGGCGACCCGCATCGGTGCGCGCCGACTGCGGAGGAACCCGCCCGGCAGCAGCAGGGCGACGCCGGTGACCGGCTCCTCGCCCCGTCGTGGGGTCAGCTCTGCGGTGCGCGGACGCTGCGCTCGGAACACGCGAATTCCCTCCTGATGTGTACAGGCGGATTCTACGGTTCCGAGGAGGGGTCGCGGTGCGCGAGCAGGGACCACAGGAGCCAGCCGGAGACCCGGGTGCGCTCCACCATGACCTTCGCCCAGCGGGCGCCGAGCGGTGAGGTCCAGGTGTCCACGACCTCGACCCGGTCACCCGAACGGGCGAGTCCGATGACGGTCTCCTCGCCGAAGTGGTCGACCCGGACGTTGGCGGCGTTGGCCGACACCTCCCACCAGCCCGCACCGGGCTCGGGCGGCAGGTCGGTGCCCGCCGTGACGGCCGTCGGGATCAGCAGGATGCCCAGCGCGACCACGGTGGCCGCCGCACGGCCGATCACGGCCACGGGGACCTCCGTGCGGTGGTCCGCGCGGTGCCGCGTACGGGCAGCGGTGAGGGCGTCGGGATCAGGGGAGGCATGTACAGCAGAACGAGCCGACCGGGCGTGCGCGTACAGTCCGGCGCCGAGGTTGACCCGGTCGGCGCAGCACGACGTGCGGACCCGGTGCCGCCGGTGCCCCGGCGGATGCCCGACGCATGTCAACTGTCCGGCCGTAGCGCGGGGTTGGCGCGCCCTGGCGGACGGCCGTCGAGTCGGCCGGCGGCGGCACGGGGTGCGGGCAGGGCCGGTCGGGCGAGGCGGTCACACGGGGCGGTCACAGGGGGTGGTCACTCCGGGCGCTGCTCCGCCAGGAGCTTCGCCCGGGTCTCCCGGACGAACGCCGCGACGACGTCCGCGTCGGTGAGCACGCGGGTGACGACCCGTCCGCCCCGGCCCGGTCCGGTGCGCTCCGTGATCCGCAGCTCGCGCGTGTCCTCGGCGCTGATGTCCTGGAGGTCGCTCCACGGCAGCGGGGCCGTGGGGTGGTCGTCGTCGGGGTCGAGGAGGAGCCCCGCGGGCAGCACGGCGAGCACCGTCCCGAACAGGACGTGCCCCTCCTCCTCGAACCGCTCGTGCAGCGGCGCGGTGTAGCGCGGCAGCAGGCCCGCGCGGATGGCCTCGGCCAGCCCCGGTTCGTAGCGGCCCGCCAGTTTCGAGACCACGAAGGGGGTTTCGCGGCCGCGCGCCAGGATGAGGACGCGGCCGAAGTGCTCGACGCTCAGGTTGCCGCGGAACTCCATCCGGGAGGGTATGTACTCGTAGCTCTCGATGGCGTCCCAGGGGAGGGCGCGGAAGTCGCCGCCGGCGTGGTGGAGGACGAGGCCGCCCTGGTAGCGCGCCACGGCGACCAGCCCGGAGCGCGGCGGGACCTTCTTGTAGGCCACGGCGGCCGCTGCCACGGCGGCGACCGCGAGGACGGCGCCCCACCAGGTCCAGCCGGAGGCGGCGAGGACGAGGATGCCGGGCAGTCCCAGGCCCCACTTGCCCACGCCGTCGCCGATCCGGCGGCTCGTCCGGTACAGCCGCCGCCGTTCGCCCAGGCCCGCCTCGGCCGCGACCTCGTCGCAGCGGGTGGCACCACTCATCGCTGACTCCCCTCGGCTGTGGAGCGCGCCAGTCTAGTCAGGGCGGTCGGACAGCCGGTCGGGGCGGCCGGGCGGTCGGGCCGGGTGGGTGGTGAAATTCTTTGCCCGCAAAGGCTGGTAACACTGTTTCCGATCGGTTACGTTGTTACCCATGAGCACGCCCTACCAGGACGCGCAGCGGGTCGGCCAGGATGCCGTACGCGCCGTGATCCTCGACCGCGCCATCTCCCTCCTCGTCGCCGAAGGCCCCGCCGCGCTGACCGTGCGCCGGATCGCTGCCGAGATCGGCTCCTCGACCAAGGTGCTGTACACGATGTTCGGTGGGAAGGAGGGGTTGCTCGACGCGCTGTACCGGGAGGGCTTCGCACGGCTGCGCCGGGCGCAGGATCAAGTCCCGCGCGGGAGCGACCCGTTGGAGTACCTGACCGAGCTCGGCCGCGCCTACCGGGAGCGGGCGGTCGCCGAACCCGCCTACTACCGCGTGATGTTCGAGCAGCCGGTGCCCGGATTCCGGCCCAGCGCCGAGGCGTTGGCCCTGGCCGACGGCGCGTTCGGCGCCTCGGTGGCCGCCGTCGAGGCCTGCATGGCGGCCGGGGTCTTCCGGCCCGGCGACGCCCTGGAGGTCTCCAACCTCTTCTGGGCGGCCACCCACGGCGCGGTGAGCCTGGAGCTCGCCGGCCACTTCGCGTCGGCCGAGGCCGGGGCGCGCTACGAGGCGCTGATGGCCGCACTGGGGCGGGCGTTCGGCGCCGGTTCGTGAACGAGTCCGGACACCCCATCACCTGACGAGAGGCCGAGACGATGAGCCCAGGCGACCCGATCCGCAACGGCGCGATCAGAAACAGCAACAGCAACAGCAACAGCAACAGCAACAGCAACAACGGTACGAGGCGCAGCCGCTACGTCTCCGGGAACTTCGCCCCGGTGGCCGAGGAGGTCACGGCCTACGACCTGCCCGTCACCGGCCGGATCCCCGCCCACCTCGACGGCCGCTACCTGCGCAACGGCCCCAACCCGCTGGGCATCGACGACCCGGGCGCACACCTGTGGACCCTCGGCGCGGGCATGGTGCACGGCGTGCGGATCCGGGACGGGCGCGCCGAGTGGTACCGCAACCGCTGGGTCCGCTCCGGCGCGGTCACCGACCGGCTCGGTGAGCCCCGGCGCGGCACGCCCGTCGACGAGCGGATGGACATCTCCCCCAACGTGCAGGTCGCGGGCCTCGCCGGGCGCACCTACGCGCTGCTCGAAGGCGGCATCCGCCCGTACGAACTCACCTACGAGCTGGACACGGTGGGGCCGTGCGGGCTGGGCGCCACGCCGGAGGGGTACAGCGCCAACGCCCACTCGGTCGTCGACCCGCACACCGGGGAACTGCACTCGCTGGCCTTCCTGTACGGCTCCGAGCAGGTGCAGCACATCGTGATGGACGCGGCCGGCACCGTCCGGCGCAGCACGCTGATCGAGGTGCCCGGGAACCCGTACATGCACGACTTCGCGCTCACCGAGCGGTTCGTGCTGCTGTACGACACCCAGGTGGTGTTCAGCCCGGCGCACCTGGCCACCGGGGTGCCCTTCACCTGGGACGAGCGGCGCGCCGCCCGGGTCGGGGTGATGCCGCGCGAGGGCGGCGCGGTGCGGTGGTTCGAGCTCGCGCCGCACCTGGTCGGGCACACCCTCAACGCGTACGAGCGGACGGCGGACGAGCTGGTGGTCGACGTCGTGCGGCACCCGCCGGGCATGGACCTGCGGAACATCGGCGCGAGCCGCCCCACGCTCGACCGCTGGACGGTCGACCTGGCGGCGGGGACGGTCCGGGAAGAGCGGCTGGACGACCGGGTGCAGGAGTTCCCGCGCCTCAACCCGCGGCACACCGGCCGCCCTTACCGCTACGGCTACGCGGCCGCCGTCGAGCTCTACGCGCCGCCGACCGGCCCCGGGGACGACCGCCCGGACGAGGGCTTCAGCAACGCCCTGCTCAAGCACGACCTGAGCCGGGGGACCGTCGAGGCCCACGAGTTCGGGCGCGACGGGGCGGTGGGCGAGGCGGTGTTCGTCGCCGCCGAGTCGCCGACGGCGGAGGACGACGGGTACCTGATGGCGTACGTCCACGACCCGGACCGGGGAGCGGCGGACCTGGTGGTCCTCGCCGCCCAGGACTTCACCGGCGAGCCCCTGGCCCGTATCCACCTGCCGGTGCGGGTGCCCCTGGGCCTGCACGGCAACTGGGTGCCGGGCGGGGACAGGGTGCCGGGCGGGGACCGGACCGCAGGCAGGGGCGGGGACACGGGCTGGAGCTGAGGGGCCAAAATGTGCCCGCCGCGAGCACGGGCGGGATCGCGCCCGGCGGCACCGCGGGGGAGGGCGTCGGCGTAGGGGACGGGGGTCTCGACGGCGGCGAGGGCGGTGCGGGTGGAGAGGGTGGGGAGGGCGGCGAGGGGGAGGCCCTGGGAGCCGGGGCGGAGCCACCCCGGCGGGGTCATCGGGGCCGGGTGGCGCGGAGGGAGTAGGTCTGCGGGGCGGGGGCGCCGGCGGGGACGCGGAAGTGGGCGTGGGCGTGCTCGTGGAGGAAGTCCAGGCGCAGGCCCGCGCCCGCCAGGGCGGTGACGACCTCGCCGAGGCCGTGCTGCCACTGGACGGTGACGGTGGAGTCGAGCCGGGCGTCCGGGTCGGCGTAGGTGCCGGGGTAGTCGACGACGATCGGGGTGCGCTCGAAGTAGTCCTCCGCGAAGCCGCGCCCGTCGTCGGCGAGGACGTCGGCCACCGGGTGGTACTCGGCGAGGTAGAGGAAGCCGCCGGGGGTGATGAGCGAGGCGACCGTCCGGGCCCAGCGGGTGAGGTCGGGGAGCCAGCAGAGCGCGCCGAAGCCGGTGTAGACGATGTCGTACGTCCGGCCGTCGAGTGCCTCGGCGGCGGCGTAGACGTCGGAGGTGACGAAGCGGGCGTCGGCGGCGCCGATCCGGGCGGCGAGGTCGGTGGCGGCCGCGACGGCCGGGGCGGAGAAGTCGAGCCCGGTGACGACGGCGCCGCGGCGGGCCCAGGAGAGGGTGTCGAGCCCGAGGTGGCACTGGAGGTGGAGCAGGGTGCGGCCGGTGACGTCGCCGACCTCGGCGGGCTCGTAGTCCTGGAGGGTGTCACGGCCCGCGACGAAGCCGGGCAGGTCGTAGAAGGGGCCGGCTTCGTGGACGGGGACGCGCTCGTCCCAGTTCGCGCGGTTGGCGGTGCGCCAGTCGGGGGTGGTGGATGGCGTGGTCATGCCGGGCAACGCTAGTCAGCGGCCCAGGGGCGGGCAATCGATTTCCGCGCCCGGCGCGCGCCGTGGACAGCAGGTGCCACCGGCGCCCCGGGCCCGGTATGTGCGGGTCATGGCCGGGGTTTTCCCTGCTCTTTGTTCCGGATCATGGCGCGCTCTGCGACGATCCGATGATCGTCGCCCCGACGCGGTGGGCGGCGCGTCGCAGGGGAGAGACCGGCATGGCCGTTCGGCCCGAGGACAGTGTCGTCCGGGCGAAGTGGGGAGTGTGGTCCGCCTGGGACCGGGAGACCTGGATGGTGGTCTCCGGCGGGGTGCTGGGGGCGCTGTTCGCGAGCATGGGGCTGGCGGTGCTGTTCGGCCCGGCGAACGGGTTCGGCGGCGACAGCCTCGCGTACATGGGGATCATCAGCATCCTGGGGCTGATGCCCTGCGGTGCGGGCTTCGTCTGGGCGCTGATCCACCCGAGGGCCGGGTTCCCGTCGGCCGCCGTCGGGGCGGTACTGGGGCTCGGGATCTTCGTCGGCTTCGCCGGGGACGGCCTCAACGACTCCTGGAAGGCGCCGCTGGACCGGCCGTCGACGATCCGCGCGGTGGGCAGCTGGACCAGCGGGGACCTGGTGGTCCGGGCCCGGCCGGACCTGGTGGTGGCGTACCGCCGGACGACCGGGGCCGTCGCCTGGCACTGGGCCCCGCCCGGGGAGGACACGGTGTGCGCGATGAGCCGGACGACCGGGCCTGACGGCACGGGCCGCGGCGGCGCCCTCGGCCTGATCGGCCACGCGCCGCACGACAAGCCGTGCGCCGCCGTCACCGCGCTCGACCTCTCCGACGGCAGGGAGGGCTGGACCGCCGCCGTGGACGCGCCCGCCCGGGACGGGGACGACGCGACTCCGGACGTGGTCGCGGTGGCCGGGCAGCAGGCCCTCCTCCAGGAGAAGGCCGGCTGGCGCGCCGTACGGCTGGCCGACGGCCGGGACGTCTGGCGCGGCGCGGCCGACCCGGGCTGCACCCCGCTGCAGGTCGCGGGCGGGCCCGGGGACGCCGTCACGGTCG
>NZ_LFVW01000355.1:0-12195 GCF_001182915.1 Kitasatospora sp. MY 5-36 | reverse complement strand
CACGCCGCCCGGCGCATCGCCCAGCGCCTCCAGCGCCTCGCCCACGGTCGCGCCGGCGGCCACCGTCACCAGCGGCGCGGCGGCGTCGAGCAGCGGCCGCAGGCCGTCCGCCGCCTCCTCCAGGAAGCCCCACTCCCGCATCCACGCGTCGCTGTGCACCTTGGACAGGTAGGAGCGCCCCGAGTCCGGCAGCACCACCACGACCAGGTCGTCCGGCCCGAGCCGGCGCGCCACCCGCAGCGCCGCCGCCACCGCCGCGCCGGAGGACGGGCCGGCCAGCAGGCCCTCCTCGCGGGAGAGGCGACGGGCGGCCAGCAGCGCCTCGCGGTCCGGGATCCGCTCGTAGGAGTCGATCAGCTCCGTACGCAGGGCCTGCGGCATGCGGTCCTCGACGGTGTCGGGGTGGAGGTAGTGCCCGATGCTCTCGACGTACCACGGGCTGCCGTCGCCGCCCCCGTACGTGGAGGACTCCGGGTCCGCGCCGACCACGGTCACGGCGCCGCCGGAGGTCTCCTTGAGGTAGCCGCCGGTGCCGGTGATGGTACCGCCGGTGCCGACGCCGGCGACGAAGTGGGTCACCCGGCCGCCGGTCTGCTCCCAGATCTCGGGGCCGGTGGTCCGGATGTGGGCATCCGGATTGGCCAGGTTGTCGTACTGGTTGGCGAGCCAGGCGCCGGGGATCTCCTCGGCCAGCCGCTGCACGACGTTGAACAGGTGCCTCGGGTCCTCGGCCGGCACGGCGGTCGGCGCGAGGACGACCTCCGCCCCGTACGCCCGCAGGATGTCCGACTTCTCGGCCGACGACTTGTCGGCCACCCCGGCGATCACCCGGTACCCGCGCTGCCGCCCGACGATCGCCAGGCCGATGCCGGTGTTCCCGGAGGTCGCCTCGATGATCGTCCCGCCCGGCTTCAGCAGGCCGTCCCGCTCGGCGGCCAGCACCATCGAGAGCGCGGCGCGGTCCTTGACGCTGCCGCCGATGTTGAGGAACTCGGCCTTGGCGTAGATCGGCGCGGCGATCCCGGCGCCGAGCCGGGCCAGCCGGATCAGCGGCGTCCCGCCGATCGCGTCGAGGACGGATTCGTGAACTGCGGCCATCGTCGGCCCCTTTCGCTAGCACTGTCAGCCCGAGCCTGCCCAGGCCACGGGCTCGGTAGACGGTAGCGACACCGTTCCTCATCCGGCCGAAACATTGTCCGACGGCCGGGATCGGGTACGGGCCGGTGCGAGCAGGGACGGGCGGGCGCAAGCGGGAACGGGCGAGCGCAAGCGGGGACGGGCATCGATCAAGCGGGCAGCCGGCGGGGTCCCCCCGGGGTCCTCCCCCGGTTCCGGCGCCGCACCGCCTCCGCCGCGAGCAGCGCCGCCGGGACGGCCGCGGCCGGCACCGTCCACCACGGCAGGCCGGTCACGGACGCGAGCACCGCGGGCACTCCGCAGGCGAGCAGCGTCCACAGGACGAGCGACCGGGCGAGGTCGAGGGTGACGTCGCCGGGGCGGCCGGTGAACCGCAGCGCGCCCAGGACGGCGGCGAGCACCGCCAGCAGCGCGGCGAACGTGCCCACCCCGGCGGTGAACTGCCCCTCGTCGCGGGGCTCGTCGTACGAGGCCTGCGCGACACCGGCCCGTTCCAGGCGCATCACCCGGCCGCGCCACACCGTGCCGTCCACCCGGTCTCCGGGCTTCAGTCCGTCCAGCAGCGGCCCGCCGTCGGCGAACCCCACCTCGCCGCTCCAGAACGGCGCGCCG
Source organism: Kitasatospora sp. MY 5-36 (assembly GCF_001182915.1). Lineage (NCBI taxonomy): Bacteria > Bacillati > Actinomycetota > Actinomycetes > Kitasatosporales > Streptomycetaceae > Kitasatospora > Kitasatospora sp. MY 5-36. The sequence continues at coordinate 10,446 of NZ_LFVW01000355.1, read as the reverse complement.
TCCAGCGTCGCCCGGAACTCGGAGCTCTTGCCCGCGTTGCGGACGACCGTGCCGCTGACGGTGAACGGCACGGTGCGCACGCACTCCTCGACCCCCGCGCCCGGGCTCCCGGCCGGGCAGGTCACGGCGGCCGTGTACGAGCGGTACCGCTCGGCGTCGTCCGGCAGCACGACGGTGAACACGTACCAGGCGGCGGCCGCCGGGGCCAGCGCCGCGACGGCGAGCAGCGCGCCGCCGGTGCGGGTCCATGGTGAGGGACGGTGGGTCATGACGGTTCTCCCCCCGGTCCGGTGCGCGGCCGGAACCCCCGGGTCGCCGTCGCCGGGGCGTGCCGCCCCGCCCCTTCCGGGGTCGGACGGTACCGGGCGGTCGGAACGCCGGACGGTGTCGCGGTCTCGGAGTCGGTCCGGAGCTCGCCGAAGCCCCGTGAGCGCTGCGTACGGCCTGAGCGGGTCCGCGCGGGGGGCGGCGGCGCGGCGGCGGACCTCGCGTCGAGCGCCACGCACACCACCCCCGGACCGGCTCGCGGACACAGCTGTCCCTCGATCGCCGACCAGGCTTCCCGGCACTCCTTCGCGCACGCTACCGGACTCCGCCCCGGCCTGGCACGCCGGTTCGCCAAGGCGCCGGGCGAGCAACCCCCCTCCAGGGCCGGCGTGATCGACCGGGCAAGTCCTGGCACTCCGGCAGGACTTCTCCGTTCCCGCCGGTCGCCCGGCGGGCGCTCAGCCGGCGGCCTCCCGAACCGGCGGGCGGAGGAGGGCGAGGCGACTGGCGGTGCGGTCGAGGTCGCGCATGAGGGTGGAGCCGGTGGCGAGGCCGGCGAGCGGATCGGCGCCGATCAGGACCAGGCGGACGTCGCGGTCACAGCAGACGTCGACCAGGTTGGCGAAGCGCCGACGGCCGTCGGGGGACGCCTCGGTGAGCGGTGGGACGCCGTCGAGGACGACGGTGGGGAAGCGGTCGACGAGTGCGAGGTAGTCCGCGACGGAGGTGAGGCCCTCGCACAGCTCCTGGAAGCCGAACCACACGTGGTCCTCGCGGACCGCCCGGGCCGACAGCTCACGGCGGTGGGCGGCCACCGGACCCGCTTCCTCGGGCCCGGGCGGGGTGAGACCGGCCGAGGGCTCGTCGCCGGGGCGGAGACGGGCGCCGAGGTCGAACCCGTGAGCCCGCTCCGACCGGGGCTGCCGCCGGAAGTCGACCGGCCCGGAGACGTCGAGCACGTCCATCCGCTCCTCGATCAGCCTGATCGTCGGCTCGAAGAGGTGGTGGTACAGCGGGTCGGGCATCAGCCCGGCGGGCGGGTAGTTGGACGTGGTGACAAGGGTGATCCGCCGGTCCAGCAGGGTGCGGAGGAGACGGGCGACCAGCATCGCGTCACCCGCGTCGTGGGCGTGGAACTCGTCGAAGACGAGGATCCGGCAGTTGCCGAGCAGCTCGTCCACGGCCCGGTCCACCGCCGCGCCGTCCGCGCTCCGGCTCTCGGAGTGGTGGGCGACACCCTCGTGCAGTCGGCGGAAGAAGTCGTGGAAGTGCAGCCGCCGCTTGCGCGGGGTCGGCAGCCCGTCGAGACAGGTGTTCACCAGCCAGCTCTTGCCGCGGCCGACCGGGCCCCAGAGGTAGAGGTGCCGTGGACTGCGGCGCAGCCGCCAGGCCGGGTGGGCCAGCTCGCCGGCCAGCCGACTGAGTCGTTCGACCGGGAGCTCCTGGGCGGGGTCGAGCGTGAATCCGTGCTGCCCCGCGGCCCGGTGGAAGTGCCCGCGCATCGCCTCGTACTGGTTCCGCACCCCGTCCGTCACGGGTCCGGACCATAGCAGGGCGTCAGAACCGTCGGGATCACCGGGAGTTGCCCGGTCCGCGGCACCGCCGAAACACCGGCGCTCCGGCGGTTCGACCACGGTATTCCGGCGCTCCGCCGCCGGCCGGAACAGCCGGGGCGAATATGACGCCCAGTCATCGGAAAGTCACGCATTTCCGTGCCGGGCGTACACCCGCGATATTCGCGGCCCGATTCCCGCGGACGGATCCCCGTAGCCGCTTCGTCACGCCGCGCATTCGCTCCGTCCGGAATTCCGCGCGCGAAACGCGGCCCGCGCGGGCCTTCGGGCAGGGCATCCGGGCAGGGCCTCCGGACGGGGCGCGGACACCCGGGCGGCCGGCCCGGCCCCGCTAGATGTCGAGAGCGGCCTCGATGCGCTTGAGACCGTGCCGGGCGAGCGCGAGGTTGGCCCGCGAGCGGTCCAGCGCCAGGTAGAGGAAGAGCGAGCCGTGACCGCGGGTCAGCGGGCGGATCAGGTGGTACTGGGTGCCGAGGGTGATCAGGACGTCCTCGATGACATCATCGATCGACAGCGCGGCCAGGGCGCGTATCTTCGCACGAACGACCTCGGTGTTGGCGGCGGCCGCAATCTCCAGGTCGAGCTGCTGCCCCCCGCCGAGGAACCCGAGTGACATACCGCTCTCGTGGTCGGCCACGGCCACTCCGATGGCCCCCTCGATGGCCATCGCGTCCTTGAGTGCCTCGTCAATGTTCATGCGCTGTTCGTCCTTTGCGTGACTTCCGGGCAGAACTCCCGTGTGCGGGAACAAAATAGCAAGAAGCCGCCGGTTGTGGTCGCCTCGTGAAAATGATGGAATAAAGTACGCTGCCGGGGTTCAGAACGTGAAGGGGTACTGGTGCGCGCACTCGACGCTTCCCTCTCCGATGTGCTCGGCTCCCCCGGAGTGGTCGGTGCCGCGCTCGTCGACGCCGTCACGGGTCTCAGCTACCAGTCCGCCGGGGACCACCGGCTGCTCGGGACCGGGGCCGAACTCGCCGAGCTGACCAACCTGATCGGCGAGCGGCTGTACGAGGCAGGGGCGGAGAGCGAGTTGGAGAGCCTGGTGGTCACCAGCACCCGCCATCACCAGGTCGTCCAGGTGCTGTCCCGGAAGGGCGACCCCCTGCTGCTGGCCACCGTGCTGGATCGGGAACGGACCAACCTGGCACTGGCCCTCCGCCAGACCGCCGACCGCGCGCAGGACTTGCTGGCATGACCGACCCGTCCCACGGCACGGCGCCGCCCGCCGTGCCCGCGACTCCCACGACGCCGGCTCCACCCACCGCGCGCAACGTGCCCGCGCTGCTGCTCGCGCTGCGCCGGACGGAGTTCACCGGCTCGGTCACCGTCTCCAGCGCACCGGGCGGCACGATCCACCTGGAGCAGGGTCTGGTCACGGCGATCGAGACCCCCGGGGCCCCGACCGCCGCGACCCTGCTGCTGAAGTCCCGGCGCGTCGGCGAGGAGGAGTGGGCGTCCGCCGAGACGGCCGCGTCCATCGGCCGACCGACCGACGCTCCCCCGACCTGGGGCGGCGACCTCGGCGCGGCCCTGGTGGCTCAGGGGTCGATCGGCGCCGCCGAGCTCGAAGCCGTCTGCGCCGCCGCCGCCTTCGACGGGGCCTTCGCCCTGGTGCTGAGCCCGCCCGGCAGTTGGGAGACGGCCGAGGCGGCGCCGCCTGCCAGGATCGCGCTGCGCCCGGGCATCGAGCCGGAGCGGCTCTTCGAGGAGACCGCCCGGCGGACGGCCCTGCTGACCCGCCTCTGGGGACCGCCCGGCGAACTGGCCCGCATCCGGATCCGTCCTGCCGCCCGGGCCGAGTCCGGCGCGCTGCGGATCCCGGTCCGCTACCGGGAGATCCTGGCCGCCGCCACCGGCCGCCGCACCGCGCGCGACCTCGGCTTCGCCCTGGGACGCGGTGTGTTCGCCGTGCTCCTCGACGTCGTACGGATGGACGCCCGGCACCTGCTCCACCGGGAACCGGCTCACCCGGGGCCCCTGGCACCGAGCGTGGCCCCGCGCACGCCGACGAGCGAACCGCCGCCGGCCGACACCGGGCCGCTACCGCGCCGCGTCCGCAGCGGACGCGGCGCGGGCGGCCCCGGCGGCCTGCCCGCCCGATCCGAGGGAGCGGCGGCCGCTTCCGACGGTCCACCGAACGCACACCGCGCCGAGCACACCGCGCGTACCGAGACGACCGAGCAGAGCGAGAAGAGCGCACCATGAGCAGCCAGACACCGACCGCCGTGCTGGTCGACGAGTTGAAGTCCCTCCGCGACCGGGTCATGGGCATCTCGGAGAGTGTCGTCTCCACCACCGACGGCCTGTTGGTGGCCGCCGACACGGCCGCCGTCCACCCCGAGTCGGCCGCCGCCCTGTCCGCCGCCATGCTCGGCCTCGGCCGGCGCACCGCGGCCGAGGTCGGCGTGGGCGGCCTGCGCGACGTGGTCACCCGCTGCACCAGCGGCTACGTCGTGGTGCTGGCGATCGGGGAGCAGGCGCTGCTGATGATTCTGGGAGACGAGGGCCTCGACATCGCCGGCCTGCACCGCGAGTCGCCCGCCACGGTCCGCCGCCTGAGCGAGCTGCTCGGGATGGTCCCCGCGGTCTAGGCCCTCTCTTTCGGATCATGCCGGGCGCGCGGCGTGATCCGGAAGAGAGCGCCTGGTCCCGACGCCGTCGGGTTACCGACCGCGGCGGCCCCGCTTCCCCAGTCCCTCGGTCAGGGTGGCCCAGAAGCCCCGGCGCTGCGGCCGCTCCTCGGCCGCGGCGTCGACCGGCGGCCGCAGCGCCGGGCCGTCCGGGACGATGCCCTGGGCCCGGGCGGCCACCAGCCAGCTCGGCAGCTCGGTGAGCAGCAGGTCGTACAGCTCGTCGTCGGAGACCGTCCGGGGGTCGCGCCCCAGGTGGACGAAGCCGGCGTTGTCGATCGGCCGCTTCTCCGGGACGGGCAGTTCGTCCAGCTTCCGCAGGAAGTCGAACTGCCGGCTGTCCGGGTCGCCGAAGCCGATGAACTGCCAGAAGATCGGCAGCGTCGCCGCCTCGCAGAGCTTCTTCTCCGCCGCGGGCTTGCTGATCGGGCCGCCGTCCGTCTGGAACAGCACGAAGGCCGGGTCCGTGGCTCCGCTCTCCCGGTAGTGCCGGATGACCGCGTCCATCGCCAGGTGGTAGCTGGTCCTGCCCATGTGGCCGAGGCCCGCGACGATCCGGTCGATCCAGCCCGCGTGGTCCTCCAGGGCGATCTCGGCCTGGGCGTCGACCTCGGTGGAGAAGAAGACGACCGGCACGGTCCCGTCGTCGTCCAGGTGGGCCGACAGCCCCAGGACCCGGTCCGCGAGCGCCTGGACGCTGCCGTCCTTGTAGTAGGGCCGCATCGAGCCGGAGTAGTCGACCACCAGGTACACCGCCACCCGCTGGCCGTTCAGCCCGCGCCGCTCCACCGAGGCGCCGGCCGTCTTGTAGAGGCTCACCAGCGCGGGCGCGCTCTGCTCGACCTTGCTCAGACTGACGGCCATGTGTCGCTCCCTCGCTCGCTGCGGCAGCCGGGCTGCCGGGGCGCGTGATCGTCAACGCGCTCCGGACACTGTGCGCGGCGGACGGCGGTGAGGGCAAGCCGTCCGCCCGGCGCGGCCGCTCACAGGCCGTTCGGGTGCCCCGACAGCCACCCGGCGTGCCGCTCCTTCAGCCGGTCCCGCTCCTCCGTCGACGCCAGGTAGACGTCCGCCCCGCCGTCGTACGGGTGGTAGAGCCGCCGCAGGCCGGGGCCGGCGAGTCTGCCACATCCGTCCCACCCGTCCCGGCCTGGTGAAATCCCCTCGTCAGGGGCGCCGGGCTCCCGTAGCGTGGTTCGGTCGATCTTGAGGGCGGAACTGGGCAGAACGGGGCACCACATCATGCAGCAGCACCAGGGCTGGGCCGACGAGCGCTTCGGCGCCGTCGCGGACGTCTTCGCCGCCAACTTCGCCGGGTTCCCCGAGCTGGGCGCCGCCGTCACGGTGTTCGCCGGGGGCCGGAAGGTGGTCGAGCTGTGGGGCGGCACGGCCGACGAGCGCACCGGGCGGGCCTGGGCGCAGGACACCCTCGTGCCCGTCTTCTCCTGCGCCAAGGGCCCGGTGAGCATCAGCGCCCACCTGCTCGCCGAGCGGGGCCGGCTCGACCTGGACGCGCCGGTCGCCCGCTACTGGCCGGAGTTCGCCCGCAACGGCAAGCAGGACGTCACCACCCGGATGATCCTCGGCCACCGGGCCGGCATCCCCGCCCTGGACGCGGTGCTCTCCTTCGAGGAGGTCGCCGCCTGGGATCCGGTGGTCCGGGCGATCGAGGCGCAGCAGCCGCTCTGGGAGCCGGGCACCGCGTACGAGTACCACGGCCATGTGCTCGGCTTCGCGGTCGGCGAGGTGATCCGCCGGATCACCGGGCTGACCCCGGGCGCGTTCCTGCGCAAGGAGATCGCCGAGCCGCTCGGCCTGCCGGTCTGGATCGGCCTGCCGGAGAGCGAACTCCCCCGCCTGGCCCGGCTGGTGGAGGCCGAGGGCCGCCGTCCGATGCCCGGCCCGGAGCACCTGCTGACCCGGATCGTCACCATGAACGGCGCCCTGGTCTTCCCCGGCCTGGACGTGCCGCACGGCTGGAACGACCCGGCGCTGCACGCGATCGAGCTGCCCGGCGCGGGCGCCGTCGCCTCCGCCACCGGCCTGGCGGGCCTCTACGCGGCGGCGGCCACCGGACTGGACGGCGCGCCCCGCCTGCTCTCGCCCGACACGGTGACCGGCGCGGTGCGCGAAGTCTCCTCCGGGGCGGGCTTCCTGGGCCTCGACATGGGCGCCCGCTGGGGCTCCGGGCTGCTGCTCGACTCCCCCGCTTTCCGCCCGCTGCTCGGCGCGCGCAGCTTCGGCAACGACGGCGCCGGCGGCCAGTTCGCCTTCGGGGACGACGAGTTCGGCGTCGGCTTCGCCTATGTCGCCAACCGGATGATCGGCCACGGCGACGCCCGGGCGAACCGCCTGATCGAGGCGGTGCGCGAGTGCCTGGGCTGACCGGCTTCCTCCCGCTCGTCACCGTCCTGGCCACCACCGGCGGCCTCGGCGAGCTGCGCTACGGCGCCTCGCTGCCCGAACTCGCCGTCCACTACGGCGATCCGTGGGACGGCGGCGGCATCCACCGGGGCGACCGGTGGCCGCACGCCTTCTGCTGGGGCGACGTGCGGACGGTGTTCTGCCGCTGCCGCCGGCTCCACTCGCTCTCCCTGCCGGTCTGGCAGGGCGAGCTCGACCTCCCGCAGCCGGGCGGCGGTTCGGCGACGCTCGACACCCACGTCTCCGAGGCCGACCTGATGGCGGCGCTGACCGCCACCGGCCACAGCTGGCAGACGGTGACGTACGAGAACCTCCCGGACCAGCGGAATCTGCTGTTCTCGCCGGCCGAGGAGGTCCGGGTGGAGCTGGTCCTGACGAACCGGGCGTCCCAGGACGAGCCGCCGCTGGAGGCGTGGGCGCTGCACAAGGCGTTGCTGTGGGGCTACGAACACCTCGACTGCCCCGAGCCCGACCGCTCCCTGCCCGACGACGGCTGGGGCGCGGCCGGGCCGTAGCGCGGCGGCGAGCCGTTCCGTCCCCTGCTCGGAACGGCCCACCGCCGGCGGCGGTCCACCGTCGGCCGCAACCCGCCGACGGCCCCCGCTACTTGAGCAGGAAGTCGTACACCGCCTGCCGCCCGGCCGGGTCGGCCGCCCGGGTCTGCACCGAGTGCGCCGCACCCGGGACGATCACGACCTGCGGGTCGTGCGCCAGCTCCGCCTGCTGGTACAGCCACTCGTTCGGCGTGGACAGGTCCCGGTCGCCGCCGAGCAGCAGCACCGGCACGTTCGGCAGCCTGCGGTGCGCCGGCGGGATCGGCGGCACCGGCTCGCGCGGCCAGTCCAGGCAGACCAGTTGGCTGCCGAGCCCGGTCGCGGTCGCCGCGTCGTACGGCCAGGTCTGCTCGGCGGTCAGCCGCTGCCGGGTGCGCTCCAGCGCGGCCGCCCGGCCCGCGACCGGGGTGTCCGTGCTGCCCCACGGGAAGCGCGAGTCCGCGCAGACGGTGGCGGCGTGCAGGCCCTGGCTGAGCGCCTCGGCCGGGGCCGCGTCGTCCCGGTGGACGGTCTCGATGAAGGCCTGGAGCTTCTCCGGCTGCCCGGCGGCGGCCTCGTGCAGCGCCTCCGGGACCCCGCCGTAGTTCGGGTCGGTGAACTCGTAGCTGGTGAGGGCGTCCAGGACCTGCGCCCCGTTGCCGTACCGCCGGACGGTGGCGGCGAGGTCGGCGGCCGGGTCGGTGGTGCAGCCGGTGGCCTGGCAGGCGGCCCGCAGCACCCGGGCACTGGCGGGCAGGGCGGCCAGGTCGAGCGGGTCGTAGCCCTGCTGCGGCACCACCGAGTCGAGCACCAGCCGGGCCACGTGCGCCGGGTGGGCGAGCGCGTACCGCTCGGCGACGAGGGTGCCGTACGAGACGCCGTCCAGGGTCAGCCGCCGGTCGTCGAGGGCGGCGCGCAGCCGGTCGATGTCGGCGACGGTGTCCGCGGTGCTGTAGAAGCGGGCGTTGGGGCCCAGGGTGGCGGCGCAGTCCGCGATCGACTGCTTGCGCGGCACGGCGAGGTCGGAGGAGCCCATGTCCTCCTGGAGGCCCGGGCACTGGAGCGCACGGGCGCCGGTGCCGCGCTGGTCGTACATGACCAGGCGGTAGTCCTTGAGGACGGGCGCCATCTTTCCGGCGATCCGCTTCATCAGCGGGACGCCGGGCTGGCCGGGGCCGCCGGTGAGGAACAGCAGGTCGCCCTTGGGGGCCGCGGTGTTCCCGGCGACGGCCACGGCGAGGTCGAGGGTGCCGGGGACGGCTCCGCTGTGGTCCAGCGGGACGGTGAGGGTCCCGCAGGTGAACTCGGGCGCGTCCGGGCAGGGCGCCTGCCCGGTGATCCCGCCGCCTGGCCTGGCCGTGGCGGGTGTGTCGGCCGTGGCGGCCGCGGGAGTGGCCAGCGTGGTGCCGGCGACCACCGCGACGGCGCCCAGCAGAGCGGCGATGCGGCCGCGCGTGCTCGTCATGTGAGTCCTTCCGCTCGCACCGCGTCCGTACTGACGCGGGCACGGACGTAGCCTGCGCCCGGGACGACGGCGAAGGCGAGCGGTTATCCGGGGATTCGACCAGGGGCGAATCCCCGACGGAGCCAGCAACGGTGACGCACCGTCACATCAATCGCGGAAGCCGCGGCAGTCTCAGAGCAGCGCCCGCGGCAGCACCACCCGCACCCACTCCTCCGGCTGCGACAGGTGCGGGGCGTGCCCGGCGCCGCCGTACAGGTGGCGTTCCGCCTTGGGCAGGGTGAGGTCGATGAGGTCCAGCACCTCGCCGAACATCGGCGCGCTCTCGTCGCTCTGGGTGAGCAGCGCGGGCTCGCCGAAGCGGGCGAGCCCGATGAGGTCGAGGTCGAGCGCGTCCGGGTCGCGCAGCTCGTCCAGGTAGGTGGGCGCGTTGCGGATGTAGCTGTGCCGGACCGGCGCGGGCAGCTGCTCCCAGGCGCCGGGGCCGAAGGCGAGGCTGTCCACGTACAGTTCGGCGGCGGCCGCCGACTCGGCCTGCTCCAGCAGCTCCCGGACGGCGGCGATCCGGTCGGCGAAGCCGGTGCCGAGCGGTCGCAGGTCCGGGTCGGCGAGCAGGATGCCGGTGCCCGGCGGCTCGTGCACGGCGATCCCGCGCAGCAGGTCGGGCCGGGCGGCGGCGAGCCGGAGGACGACCAGGGCGCCGTAGGAGTCGCCGTAGGCGAAGGCGGGCGCGAGGCCCAGCTCGTGGATGAGCCCGGCCAGGTCGGCCGCGTCCTCGTGCACCGAACCCTGGGTGAGCGGGTCCTCGCTGCGGCTGTGCCCCCGGCGGTCGTAGGCGACCGCGGTGGTGGACTCCGCCAGGCCGGGCAGCACCCGCGCCCAGGAGTCCGCGTCGCTCCAGGAACCGTGCACCAGGACGACGCCGGGGCCCTCGCCACGGGCCTCGTAGTGCAGCGCCACCCCGTTCACCCTGATCTCGGCCATCACGAGTCTCCCGGTCTCGGCGGTGCTCCCCCACCAGACTGACACAACCACCCGAAAGGGTCAGGTCCGTCGGCGGCGGGCCCCGTCCCGGCCCCGTCAGCTCATCGCCCGCACCGGCGGCTCGTCCCGCGTCCCGTCCTCCGCGACCACCGTGAACCGCTCCGCGTCCGACACCGACAGGTCCACCGGATAGAGCGACGCGGTGTCGTTGACGTCCAGCACGGCGCTCTGCCGCCCGGTCGCCGCCTCCACCCTGGTCACCCGGCCCCGGGTCATCGCCCACACCGAGCCGCCGTCCACCACCAGGCCGGTCACCTGGTCGTCCAGCCCCGCCGTCCACCGCTTGCCGCCGTCCGTCAGCGAGTACGCCAGCAGCCGGCCGGTGGCGGTGCGGCTCGGGTGCTTGCCGCCGCTGATGCCGATGTCGCCGGGCTTCTCCCCCGGTACGACGAACAGGTCCCCGACCACCACCCCGCCGAACAGCGGCCGGGCGCTGAACTCGTCGAAGGCGTGCAGCCCGCCCAGCATCACGTCCAGGTCGTACTCGTCCCCGGCGACCGGTATCACCG
>NZ_LFVW01000035.1:0-39726 GCF_001182915.1 Kitasatospora sp. MY 5-36 | reverse complement strand
GGCCTGCCGCACCCCGTCCAGCTGGTCGCGCGCCGCGCCGCCCTGCCCGTCCGCCACCTGGACTGGCGCGCCCTGACGCCCGAACGGCGGGCCGAGGAGACCGAGCGGCTGCTCGCCGAGGAGCGGGCCGCCGGGCTCGACCTGGGCACCGCGCCGCTCACCCGCCTCGTCCTGGCCGCGCTGCCCGGCGAGGAGGTGCTGCTGCTCTGGTCCACCCACCACGTGATCCTGGACGGCTGGAGCACCGGCCAGCTGCTCACCGAGGTCTGCGAGGAGTACGCCGCGCTGACCGGCGGCCCGCAGGCGCCCCGCCCCGTCCGCCGCCCGTTCGCGGACTTCCTGGCCTGGCTGCGCGAGCAGGACGGGCGGGCCGCCGAGGAGCACTGGGGCGCCGTGCTGGCCGGGTTCACCGAACGGACCGCGCTGCCCTACGACCGCCGCCCGGCCGGCGCCCACCGGGCCCGCTCCACCGCCGCCGTCCACCGCGTCCTGGACGAGGCGGCCTCCGCCCGGCTGCGGGAGAACGCCGCCGCCGCCGGACTGACCGTCAACACCCTGGTCGAGGGCGCCTGGGCGCTGCTGCTGGCCCGCTACGGCGGCACCGCGGACGTGGTCTTCGGCACCACCGTCGCCGGGCGCCCGGCCGAACTGCCCGGCGTCGAGACGATGATCGGCCTGTTCATCAACACCGTGCCCGCCCGGGTCCGGATCCCCTCGGGCGGCGTGCTGCCCTGGCTGCGCGACCTCCAGGACCGGCAGAGCGAGGGCCGCGGCCACGACCACCTGGCGCTGACCCGGATCCAGGGCCTGAGCGAACTGCCCGCCGGGGAGCCGCTGTTCGACAGCATGCTGGTCTTCGAGAACTACCCCGTCGACGAGTCCGCCGCGGACCGCACCGGCGTCCGGGTGGTCGAGGTGCGCGCCGACGACGCCACCACCTTCCCCTGGTGCCTGCGCGCTCACCTGAGCGGACAGCTCGCCTTCGACCTGGCGTACGACCCCGCGCTCTTCGACCAGCGCACCGCCCGGGACGCCGCCGACCGCCTCGCCCAGCTGCTGACCGCCCTCGCCGACGGCCTGGACGGCGACCTCGCCGCACTGGACCCGCTCACCCCGGCCGACCGCGACCTGCTCGCCTCCTGGCACGCCACCGCCCGCCCGCCGGAGCCGCGCAGCCCGCTGCGGATCTTCGCCGAACAGGTCCGCCGCACCCCCGACGCCCCCGCCGTGCGCGAGGGCGGGCGCGAGCTGAACTACCGCGGGCTGGACGACTGGTCCGACCGGCTGGCCGCCCGGCTGCTCGCCGACGGCCTGGCCCCCGAGGACCGGGTCGCACTGGCGATGGACCGCGGCACCGAACTCGTCGTCGCCCAGCTGGCCGTCCTCAAGGCCGGCGGCGCCTACCTGCCCGTCGACCGGCGCGCCCCCGAGGAGCGCCGCCGCACCCTGCTGGAGCGGGCCGGCGCGGCCGCGACCCTGACCGCCGGACAGGTCGCCGCCGCCCGCGACGGGGCGGCCGCCCCGGACCTGCCGCCCGCCGACCCCGACCGGCTGGCGTACGTGATGTACACCTCCGGCTCCACCGGCGAGCCCAAGGCCGTTGCCGTCCGCCACCGCGACGTCGCCTCGCTCGCCACCGACAGCCGCTTCACCGGCGGCCGCTGCGCCCGGGTGCTGCTGCACTCGCCGGTCGCCTTCGACGCCGCCACCTTCGAGGTCTGGGCGCCGCTGCTGAACGGCGGCTGCGTGCTCGTCGCCCCCGACGGGCCGGTGGACGCCGCCCTGCTGCGCCGCCTCGCCGGCCCCGACGGGCCGACCGCGCTCTGGCTCACCGCCGGGCTGTTCCGGCTGCTCGCCCAGGACGCGCCGGACTGCTTCGGCGGCCTGCGGGCCCTGTGGACCGGCGGCGACGTGGTGCCCGCCGCCGCCGTGCGCCGCGTCCTGGCGGCCTGCCCCGGGCTGACCGTGGTGGACGGCTACGGCCCCACCGAGACCACCACCTTCGCCACCGCCCACGCCCTGTCGGACGCCGCCGCGGTGCCCGACACCGTCCCGATCGGCCGCCCGCTGGACGACCGCCGGGCGCACGTCCTGGACGCCCGGCTGCGGCCCGTCCCGCCGGGCTGCGCGGGCGAGCTCTACCTGGCCGGCGAGGGCCTGGCCCGCGGCTACCTGGGCCGCCCCGGCGCGACCGCCGCCCGCTTCCTCGCCGACCCCTCCGGCCCGCCCGGTGCCCGGATGTACCGCACCGGGGACCTCGCCCGGCGCCGCCCCGACGGCACCGTGGAGTTCCTCGGCCGCGCGGACGACCAGGTGAAGATCCGCGGCTTCCGGGTCGAGCCCGCCGAGGTGGAGGCCGCCCTCGCCGCCCACCCGCTGGTCGCCGACGTCGCCGTGGTCGTCCGCGAGGACCGGCCCGGCGCCCGCCGGCTGGTCGCCTACACCGTCGGCACCGACGGCGCCCCCGACCCCGGCGAACTGCGGGACTTCGCCGCCCGCGCCCTGCCCGACTACCTCGTCCCGGCCGCCTTCGTCCCGCTCGACGCCCTCCCGCTCAGCCGCAACGGCAAGGTCGACCGCGCCGCCCTCCCGGCCCCCGAGGAGCGGCCCGGCGGGCGCCGCGAGCGGGTCGAACCGCGCACCGCGGCCGAACGCCGCACCACCGAGCTCTTCGCCGAGGTCCTCGGCATCCGCCCGCCCGGCACCGACGAGGGCTTCTTCGACCTCGGCGGCGACTCCATCCTCAGCATCCGGCTCGCCGCCCGTCTCACCGAGGCCTTCGGCACCGAGCTCGGCCCGCGCGCCGTCTTCGACCACCCCACCCCGGCCGGCCTGGCCCGGCTGCTCACCGAGGAGCCCGCCGCCCCGGCCCGCCCGCCCGTCGTCCCGGTGCCCCGCACGGGCGCCGCCCCGATGTCCCACGCCCAGCAGCGCCTCTGGTTCCTGGAGGAGTTCACGCCCGGCGTCTCCGAGAACGTCGCGCTCGCGCTGCGGCTGCGCGGCACCCTCGACACCGGCGCCCTCGGCGCGGCCCTGGACGCCCTGACGGCCCGGCACGAGTCGCTGCGCACCACCTTCGACAGCGTGGACGGCCACGGCGTCCAACTCGTCCACCCGCCGCACGCCGTACCGCTGCCGCTGCACGACCTCTCCGGGCGGCCCGCCGACGAACGGCCACGGGCCCTGCGCGACCTGCTCGCCGCCGACCGCGCCCGCCCCTTCGACCTGCGCCGCGGACCACTGCTGCGCGCCACCCTGGCCCGGCTGGCCGACCGCGAGCACGTGCTGGCGCTGACCCTGCACCACATGGTCACCGACGGCTGGTCCACCGGCGTGCTGCTCACCGACCTGGCCCACCTCTACCGCGCCGAACTCGGCTCCACCGAAGCCGAGTTGGCACCCCTGCCGGTGCAGTACGCCGACTACGCCCACTGGCAGCGCACCGCCGGGGCCCCCACCGGGGAGCAGCTCGCCTACTGGAAGGGCCAACTGACCGGCGTGGTCCCGCCGCAGCTGCCCACCGACCGGCCCCGGCCCGCGGTGCGCACCGCCAACGCCGCCAACGCCGCCACCGTCCGACTGGAACTGCCCGCCGACACCGCCCGCCGGCTGGCCGAGGTCGGCCGGCGGCGCGGCGCCACCCTGTTCACCACCCTGGTCGCCGCCGCCCAGGCCTACCTGGCCCGGCTCTGCGGGGACAGCGACATCACCGTCGGCACCATCACCTCCGGCCGGCACCGGTCCGAGGTCCAGCGGCTCGTCGGATTCTTCGTCAACACCCTGGTGCTGCGCTCCCGGGTCGAGCCCGGACAGCCCTTCGACGCCCTCCTCGGCGAGGTGCGGCAGACCGTCCTGGACGCCTTCGCCCACCAGGACGTGCCCTTCGAGAAGGTGGTCGACGAAGTCCAGCCGGTGCGCGACACCAGCCGCAGCCCGCTGTTCCAGGTCCACGTGGTGCTCCAGAACGCGCCGTCCGCCGAACCCGACCTCCCGGGCCTCGACGTGACCGGCATCGAGCCCGACGCGGTACGGACGCCCTTCGAGCTGGTGCTGGAGTTCGTCGAGACCGCGAGCGGCGCCCTGCACGGCCTGTTCACCTACGACACCGACCTGTTCGACCCGGCCACCGTCGAGCGGATGGCCGGCCAGCTCGCCACCCTGCTCACCGCCGTCGCCGAGGACCCGTCCCGCGCCGTCGGCGCGCTGCCGCTGGCCGGCCCGGACGAGTCGCCCGCCGAGCCGCACGGCGGCTTCCGGCCGGTGGCGGAGGCGACCCTGCCCGAGCTGTTCGAGCGCCGGGCCGCCGCCACCCCCGGGGCACCGGCCCTGCTCGACGGCGAACGGGAGCTGAGCTACGCCGACCTCGACCGGGCCGCCAACCGGCTGGCCCACCAGCTCATCCGGCGCGGCGTCGGCCCCGAGCGGCTGGTCGCCCTCGCCCTGCCCCGCTCGGCGGCCATGGTGGTCGCCCAGCTCGCCGTCGCCAAGGCCGGCGGCGCCTTCCTCCCCGTCGACCCCGACTACCCGGCGCCCCGGCGGGAGTTCATGGTCCGCGACGCCGCCGCCCACCTGCTGCTCGACGACCCGGCCCAGGTCTGGTCCGCCGAGGGCCCGGACACCGCGCCCACCGACGCCGACCGCACCAGCGCCCTCACCCCCGCCCACCCCGCCTACGCCGTCTACACCTCCGGCTCCACCGGAACGCCCAAGGGCGTCCTGGTCACCCACCGCGGCCTCGCCGTCTTCGCGGCCGCCGCCGCCGAGCAGTACGCCGTCGGCCCCGGCGACCGGGTGCTCCAGTTCGCCTCGCCCAGCTTCGACGCCTCCGTCCTGGAACTGTGCATCTCGCTGCTCTCCGGCGCCGCCCTCGTCACCGGCGAGGAGGGGCCGCTGGTCGGCGAACGGCTCGCCGAGGCCCTGACCGCCCGCCGGATCAGCCACACCCTGATCCCCCCGGCCGCCCTGGCCACCCTGGAACCCGAGACCGCCGCGGCCCTGACCGGGCTGCGCACCCTGGTCGTCGGCGCCGAGGCCTGCCCGGCCGACCTGGTCGACACCTGGGCCCCCGGCCGGCGCATGGTCAACTCCTACGGCCCCACCGAGGCCACCGTCGTCGCCACCTGGACCGGCCCGCTCGCCCCCGGCAGCGGCAGCCCCGCGATCGGCCGCCCCAGCGGCGCCACCCGCGCGTACGTCCTGGACACCGCCCTGCGGCCGGTGCCGCCCGGCGTCACCGGGGAGCTCTACCTGGCCGGCCCCGGCCTCGCCCGCGGCTACCTCGGCCGCCCCGGCCTCACCGCCCGGAGCTTCCTCCCCGACCCGTACGGCGCCCCCGGCGAGCGGATGTACCGCACCGGCGACCTCGCCCGCCGCGCCGCCGACGGCCAGCTCCGGTTCGCCGGACGCGCCGACGAGCAGATCAAGCTGCGCGGCTTCCGGATCGAACCCGGCGAGATCGAGAGCGCCCTGCGCCGCAGCCCCCTGGTGCGCGACGCCGTCGTCACCGTCCGCGCCGACGGCCCGGGCGGCGGCCGGCTGGTCGGCTACGTCGTCCCCGCCGACGCCACCGCCGGCGCCCCCGCCCTCGACCTGCGGCTCCACCTCGCCGAGACGCTGCCGCCGCACCTCGTCCCCTCGGCCTTCGTCGCGCTGGAGCGGCTCCCGCTCACCCCCAACGGCAAGCTCGACCGGCGGGCCCTGCCCGACCCCGGTCCCGCCCAGGCCGCGGCCGGCCCCGGCCGGGCGCCGGAGACCGACCTCGAACGCCGGATCGCCCGGATCTGGGCCGACGTCCTCGGCCTCGACGAGGTCGGCGCCGACGACAACTTCTTCCTCCTCGGCGGCGACTCCATCCTCAGCATGCAGGTGGTCTCCCGGCTGCGCCGCGACGGCCTGCACCTGGCCACCCGCGACCTGTTCAGCCACCAGACCGTGGCCGAACTGGCCACCGTCGTACGCACCGCCACCGAGCGCGCCGACGACGGCCCGGTGACCGGCGGCGTCCCGCTCACCCCCATCCAGGAGTGGTTCCTGACCACCCCGCGCGCCGCCCACCACCACTTCAACCAGTCCACCCTGCTCGAACTCGCCGCCGACCCCGACCCGGCGGCGCTGCGCACCGCGCTCGACGCCCTGCTGGAACACCACGACGCCCTGCGGATGCGCTTCACCCGCGACGAGGCCGGCTGGCACCAGTTCAACCCGCCGCCCGCCCCCGCCGAGGACCTCCTGGTCCACCACGACCTGACCGGGCAGGACGCCGGGGCCGCCGACGCGGCCATGGCCAAGGCCGCCGACGAGCTGCACGCCGGCTTCGACCTGGCCCGCGGCCCGCTGCTGCGCGCCGCCCTGTTCACCGGCCACCCGGAGCACCCGGCCCTGCTGCTCCTGGTCGCCCACCACCTGGTCGTCGACGCCGTCTCCTGGCGGGTGCTGCGCGACGACCTGGAGAGCGCCCACCGCCAGGCCGTCGAGGGCGGGCCGGTCACCCTGGGGGAGCGCGGCACCTCCTTCCGGGACTGGGCGCAGCGGCTCGCCGCCCATGTCGCCGAGGGCGGCCTGGACCACGAACTCCCGTACTGGGAGGAGGCGGTGAGCGCCCGGGCGGCCCTGCCCGGCAGCCCGTCCGGGACCGGCGGTCCGTCCGATCCCGGCGGTGCCGAGACCGCGGCGGTCACCGTCGAACTCGACGAGGCCGACACCGAGGCGCTGCTGCGCGCCGCCCCCGCCGCCTACCGCACCCGGGTCAACGACGTGCTGCTGGCCGCCCTCGCCCTCGCCCTGGCCCGCTGGAGCGGGCAGCAGCGGATCGGCCTGGACCTGGAGGGGCACGGCCGCGAGGACCTGCTGGACGGCGTCGACCTGTCCCGTACGGTCGGCTGGTTCACCACCGTCCACCCCGTCACCTTCCACGTCCCCGACCCGGCCGAGCCCGGCCCGGACCGCGATTGGCGGGCCCTGGTGAAGTCCGTCCGCCGCCAGCTGCGCGCGGTGCCCGGCAACGGCCTGGGCTTCGGCGCCCTGCGTACCTTCGGGACGCCCGGGGTCCGCGAGCGCCTCGCCAGCGGCGGCCACGGCCAGGTGGTCTTCAACTACCTCGGCCAGTGGGACGCCCGGCCCGAGGCCGCCGGCGACGGCCTGGTCCGCGCCGAACTCGGCTCCTTCGGCCAGGACCACGACCCCCGGGACGGCGGCTCCCACCCGCTGGAGGTGGTCGGCGCGGCCCAGCACGGACGCCTCGCCTTCACCTGGCACCACCGGCCCGCCGTGCACGGCACCGGGGCCGTCCGCCGGGCCGCCGAGGACTTCGCCGCCGCCCTGCGGCAGATCGCCCGGCACGCCCGGGAAGGACGGTGACGACCCCGCCCACCCGTACCGGACCCGCCGACCCGTACCGACCCGCACCGACCCCGCCCACCCGTACCGACCCCGCCGAGACCGACCCGCGATGACGAAGGAGCCCGACATGGACGAGAACACCCGCTACCAGGTGCTGCGCAACGACGAGGAGCAGTACTCCCTCTGGCCCGCCGACCTCGACGTCCCGGCCGGCTGGCAGCCCGTCGGCACCGAGGGCACCGAGGCCGAGTGCACCGCCTACGTCGACGAGGTGTGGACCGACATGCGCCCGAAGAGCCTGCGCGAGCGCATGGAGAACGCCCGAGCCTGACCGGCCGCGGGGACGGGGCCGCCGGCCGCGCCGACCGGCCCCGCCCCACGGCTGCCGCACCACCGAACCACCACGACCCAAGAGGAGAGCGGCATGACCCCTCAGCTGCGCACCGAGCACCTGGAGTTCATCCCCTACCGGCCCGAGGACGAGGACGCCTTCGTCTCCCTGCTCCGCAACGCGGACGTGTGCCGCTGGATGGGCCAGGACCTGGTGCCCGAGCCGGACATCCGCACGCTGTTCCGCGCGATCCTGACCGACGTCTACCCGCAGCACCTCTTCGACATCTGGGGCCTCTGGCTGGACGGCGCGTACGCGGGCCACGCCGAGGTCAAGCGCACCGGGAACGTCGACGGCCACGAGCTGGTCACCGCGCTGGCCCCGGAGTTCTGGGGCCGGGGCCTGGGCGCCGAGGTGGTCCGCGGCCTGATCCGCTACGCCGGCGACGAACTGGGGCTCAAGGAGGTCTACGGCATGGTCGGCGCGGAGAACACCCCGAGCCTGGCGATGTGCCGGCGGCTCGGCTTCCGCCACCTGCGCGACGTGGTCGGGGACGACGGCTCGGTGACCAAGCTGCTTGCCGTCTCCACCACCGACCCGGCCTGAGCCGCCCGGGCCCGCGGCGCGCCCGGCCGTACGGTGAGGGTGCCGGAGCCGCCGGCACCGTCGCCACCAGGAGGCCGCCGTATGCGGGACCGACCGACCGCGGGGCTCGACCTGCCGCCCGAGGACCGGGCGGGCGCGCCGGTGACGGGCTGGACCCGTCGGCACTGGATCGCCGTCGCGGACCACCTGCTGGCGTCCCTGCGGCCCTACCGCAGCCCGTTCGGGGCGCGGATCTCGCCACCGGGGCGCGGCAGTTGGTCGGGTGGCGACACCGACGGCCTGGAGGGCTTCGCGCGGACGGCGGTGCTGGCCGCCGTCCGGCTGGCGGCCGGCGACGAGCCGGCGCGCGGCAGCCTCGGAGAGCTGGCCGACCAGGTCACCACCGGGCTGCTCGCCGGCACGGACCCCGGCGGGCCGGAGCGCTGGCCGGCCGTCACCGACTACTCCCAGCAGATCGTCGAGGCCGCGTCGCTCGCGGTGGCCCTGCACGAGTCCCGCCCGTGGATCTGGGAGCGGCTGACCCCCGGTCAGCGCGAGCAGGTGGCGGGCTGGCTCGGCGGGACGGTCGGCCGGGGCGTCCGGGAGAACAACCACGTGCTCTTCCAGGCGGTGGTCGGCGAGTTCCTCGCCTCCGTCGGCGCCGGGCACGACCGAGGCGAGATCGAGGACCGGCTGGACCGGATCGAGCCGTGGTACTCCGGCGACGGCTGGTACCTGGACGGGCCGGAGACCCGCCACGACTACCGCTCGGGCGGCCCGCGGGAGTTCGCCGTCGGCCCGGAAGCGGCCTACGACGCCGGCCGCCGCTTCGACCACTACAACGCCTGGGGGTTCCACCTCTACCCGCTGCTCTGGGCGCGGATCGCCGGGGAACGCGCCGGGGCCAGGGCGGCGCTGTACCGCGAACGGCTGCACCGCTTCCTCGCCCAGTACCGCTGGCTGTTCGGGCCGGACGGCGCGGTGCTCCACCAGGGGCGGTCGCTGAGCTACCGCTTCGCCTGCCTGGCCCCGTTCTGGCTCGGGGCGCTGGACGGCGCGACCCCGCTCACCCCGGGGCAGACCCGCCGCCTGGCCTCCGGCGTGCTGCGGCACTTCACCGAGCGGGGCGCGCCCGACCCGCGCGGCCTGCTCCCGCTCGGCTGGTACGGGGAGCAGAGCGCGGCCGCCCAGGTCTACAGCTCGCCCGGCTCCCCGTACGCGGCGGCCATGGGGTTCCTGGGGCTGCTGCTCCCGGCCGGCCACCCGGCGTGGACGGCGCCCGAGGAGCCGCTCGCGCGGGAGCGCGCCGACCTGACGGCCGCGCTGCCCGTCCCCGGGTTCCTCGTCCACCGGACCGCCGCCGACGGGCTCGTCCGGGTGCTCAACCACGGCTCCTGCTACCTGACCGCCCCGCCGGCCGTCGAACGCGACGAGCCGCACTACGCCAGGCTCGCCTACTCGACCCGCACCGGGCCGGTGATCGGTCCGGAGGCGCCACGGATCGACAACCACCTGGCGCTGCTCCTGCCCGACGGCACCGCCACCCGCCGCGAGCGCATCCACCCGCTCGCCGTGACCGACCGGTACGCCGCCTCCTGGCACCGGCCGCTGCCCCCGGGCGGGCCCGTCCCCGGCGCGGCCCCGCCGCCCGTGGTGAGCGTCTCGGTGCCGGCCGGGCCCTGGGAGATCAGGGTGCACGGCCTGCGCCGGCCGCCCGGCTGGGGCCTGCGCGAGGGGGGTTACGCACTGGCGGCCGAGGCGGCGCCGGAGACGGTCCTGCGGGAGCTTCCGGGCGCGGCCGTCCGGACGGCACCCGGCGCGAACGGGCCGGGGCTGGTCAGCGCGGTGCTCGGGCTGCACGGCTGGACGGCGGCGGAGGTGCACCGCCGCGAGCGGGCGAACGCCTTCGGCCACCGCTGCGCCGTGCCCCTCCTCGTGCTCCCGCCCGCTCCGGCACCGGTATGTGACGACTCGTCAGAACGGATCGAGGTGGTGGTCGGCGCCGTGCTGCTGACCGGCGCGCCCGGGGCGCCCCCGGCACCGGAGGTGACGGTCCGGGTGGCGGGCACCGAGGTCCGACTGACGTGGCCGGACGGGCGGACACTGCTGGTCCGCCCGGTCCTGCCGTGGCAGGCCCCGGGCGACCGCGGTCCGGCGACCTGAGTTCAGGGCCGGCGAGGTCGCCTCCGAGACCTGGGGGTCAGCGGTTCTTGAACTCCTCGATGGCGGTCCGGGTCGCCTGCCCCATCGCCTCGCTGCCGGCGTGCCCGGAGTCCTCGATGATGTGGAGCCGTGCCCCCGGCCACGCCTTCGCGAGCTCCCAGGCCGTCTGCACCGGGCAGCCCATGTCGTGCCGGCCGTGGACGAGCACACCCGGGATGCCGGCCAACAGGTGGGCGTCGCGCAGCAGTTGGTCCTCCTCCAGCCAGGCGCCGTGGCTGAAGAAGTTGGCGCAGATCCGGACGAAGGCGATCCGTTCGTCCACCTCGCGGTCGCTGTACATGCCGGGCGAACCGTTGGGCTCGTTGGAGACGACCGCGTCCTCCCAGGCGAGCCAGTCGGCGGCGGCCTTCTCCCGGACGGCGCGGTCGGGGTTCTCCATCAGCCGCGCGTACGCCGCCAACAGGTCGCCGTCCCGCTCCTCCTCCGGGACGCCGTCGCGGAACCGGTCCCACGCCTCCGGGTGGAACCGTCCGGCACCCCGGTAGAGCCAGTCGATCTCGGCCCGCCGGGCCGTCGTCACGGCCGGGATGACGATCTCGGTGACCCGCCCGGGATGCCGCTGCGCGTAGGCCAGGACGAGGGTCGACCCCCAGGAGGCGCCGTTCAGCAACCACCGCTCCACACCGAGGTGTTCGCGCAGCCGCTCCATGTCGTCGATCAGGTGCCGCGTCGTGTTCAGGCTCATGTCCGCCGCCGGGTCGCTGGCGTGCGGGGTGCTGCGGCCGCAGTTGCGCTGGTCGAAGCGGATCACCCGGTAGCGCTCCGGGTCCCAGGCCCGGGTCGGCCGCCGCGGCGCCCCCGCACCCGGGCCGCCGTGGACGTTCAGGGCGGGCTTGCCGTCCGGGTTGCCGAGCTGCTCGTAGTAGAGGCGGTTGCCGTCTCCGGTATCCAGGAACCCGGTGTCGTACGGCTCGGTCGGAGGATAGAGGTCAACCATGACCGCCGATCGTACGCGGGGGCCGCAACGGGCGGAAGGCACCGCTGGCGCTCCGCCCCGGAGCCGGTTCGCACTCGACTGGCTTCGGGTCAGGTCCGCTTGCGACTCGCGATCTCGTCGGAGAGCCGCTGCACGTGGGCGGGGTCCGCGTCCCGGGCGAGGGCGACGTAGTGGTCCATGACGGCCGGCCGGTAGCGCACGGGAAACGTCTGCCCCGGGGCGAGTCGGGTGATCTCGGTGATCGTGAGGTTCTCGTCCGCGATGCCGCGGAACGAGATGCCGTCGGCGGTCTCCACGTCGAGCATCAGGGCCACGCGTGGACTGCCGCCGCTGCTGATCTCCCGCCAGTCGACGAGAACGCCGAGCGCGAGCGCCCCCGTACGCAGTTCCGCATTGCGCTTCCGTGCGTCCCTGCTCAGGACCGGGTTCGGGGCGATGCCCGGGAAGTCCGGCCCGACGCCGAGCGCTTCCCGACTCAGGTCGGGCCTGAGCCGCGCCGCCATGTCGTTGAGCTTCTTCTCCGAACCGAACATCCTGTCCCCTCCCTCACGCCGGTGCCGGAACCCCGGCCCGGCGCTTCGTTTTCGCCGCGATTGTACGTCGCGGCCGTTCCCGGCCTCCGGCGCATCTCCCCGTCCCGATGGGGTCGCCTGATCGATGGTGACCCCGACGGTGCGTCCCGTGGCAAGACCGTGCGGATTCCCGTCGTCAGGCCGCCGCGGGACCGTCCGGGGGCATGGTGGTCCGGCAGCCGGCGAGGAGCCGGGAGACCATGGCCCGCGCATGCTCGCGGTCGTAACCCGGGCCCAGGATGCACAGGTTGCCGACCGCGCGCATCAGCGCGTACGCGGTGACGTCCGGGTCGAGTTCGCCCCGGGCCGCGGCGGCGGCGAGGAGCGAGGCGCAGGCCGGGACCAGCGTGTCGAGCATCAGGGAGTGCAGGCTCTGCAGGCCGGGGTCCTCGGACTGGAGCGCCGCCCCCAGTCCGTGCTTCGTGACCAGGAACTCCACGAACGCGTCCATCCACCGCTCCAGGGCCTCGCCCGGCCGCGGCGACCCCGCGAGGTCGGCGGCGAGCTGCGCGCACTCGTCCACCTGGTGCCGGTAGACCGCGACGACCAGCTCCGCCCGGGAGGGGAAGTGGCGGTACACGGTGCCCAGGCCGACTCCGGCCCGGCCGGCGATGTCGCGGATGGGCGCCTGGACGCCCTGCTCGACGAACACCTGCGCCGCGGCCGCGAGCAGGGACTGGCGGGTGCGCTGTGCGCCTGCCGCTCTGGAGCCGGCCGATGGGGACAAGGTCTCACCTCTGGTTCGCGGAACATTGTTCCGCTAATGTGAGCGGAACATCGTTCCGCCAAGTATGCGGCACGCGTCCTCCCGACAGAGAGTCCGCACATGCTCACTCCCGCGCAATCCCGGACGAAGCCCGTCGCGGTCAAGCCCATCACCGTTCCCGCCGGTGAGCGGGCGGTGCCCCTGCAGGTCAAGGTGACCGCACCGGCCGAGGGCCGCGGCCTTCCGGTCATCGTGTTCTCCCACGGCAACGCGTGGTCGATGGACGGCTACGAGCCGCTGGTGGACCGCTGGGCCGCCGCCGGCTTCGTCGTCGTGCAGCCGACCCACCTGGACTCGCGCCGCAACGCCATAGGGTTCGACGATCCGCGCTTCGGCACCATCTGGCGCGTGCGCGTCGACGACCTCCACGCCGTGCTGGACCACCTCGACGCCGTCCTGGCCGAGGCGGGCGACCTGATCGACCGCGCCGACCAGAGCCGGGTCGCCCTCGTCGGGCACTCCTGGGGCGCCCAGACCGTCGGCGCCCTGCTGGGCGCCCGGGTGTTCGACGCCCAGGGCGTCCCGGGCGAGGACCTCTCCCACGGCGGAGCGACGACGGGCGTGCTCATCGCGGCGACCGGCACGGGCGACTCGCTCACGCCGTTCGCCGTCGAGCACCTGCCCTTCATGCGGCCGGACTACTCCACCATGACCACGCCGGCGCTCGTCATCGCGGGCGACAGGGATCAATCGAGGATGTCCACGCGCGGACCGGACTGGTTCCTCGACGCCTTCGACCTCAGCCCCGCCCCCAAGCGGCTCCTCGTCGTCTCCGGCGGGGAGCACACCCTGGGCGGCATCGCCGGGGAGGCCGTGAGCGAGACCACCGACCCGGACGCCGACCGGGTCGCCCTCGTCGCCGACGCCGTCGCCGCGTACCTCCTCGACGCCCTCGGACTCGGCCCCGGTGCGTGGTCCCGCTTCCGCGCCGACACCGAAGCCGCCGGGCAGGCGTCCTTCCGGCACAAGGACTGACCCCGGCCCGCCTCTCCGCCCCGCGGGATTCCCCGGGTCGTGATCCCCGTGCGAGGCCGGAGCCAAGGCGTTCACCGGGCGTAGTCGACCTCGGGGAAGTCGGGGGAGGGGCCGTCGAGCAGCCGCCCCTGGTCGCGGAGGTGGAGGTCGAAGAAGGCTCGCGGGTAGGCGCGTTGGAACGCCTGTGCCCGGTGCCCGGGAATCGTCCCGACATCCTCCTCCAGATCGGACGCCGACCTGCCCAGGAGAGGGGCGAGCAGAGGCAGGATCAGCACGTCGTCGCCGAACGACTGGTGCGCGGCTCCCCGTACGGTCAGGTGCAGGCGCCAGCCGCGCAGGTGCGACCAGAACACGCGCAGGGCGGGGTTGTTCTCCATGCCGCCCTTGCCGAGGGTGTCCACGACCAGGAACGGACGGTCGAGCCCGGCGTCCACCACCGGGCCCGCCGCGCCCCCGTCCAGGCTCATGCCCGCCGTGATCCGCCCGTCGGTGAGCATCGTCGCGGCGGTGGTGGCGCCGCCCAGGGAGTGGCCGAGCATCCCGACGCGCCGCGGGTCGAGCGCCCCGCGCAGGCCGGCGGGCAGCGGGGTGCGGCAGACGCCGGGGTGGCCACCCGCGCGGAGGACGGCGAGCCGGTCCAGGACGAAGCGGATGTCGTCGGTACGGACCGCGAGGGCCTTGGCGTAGTCGCTGATCCCGCCCGTCGGGTTCGTCTCCACGCGTCCACCGGGGAAGGCGACCGCCGCCGCGTCGTAGGTGTGGTCGACGGTGACCACCACGAAGCCGTGACTGGCGAGGTCCTCCACGACGCCGGTGCCGAACGACCGTGACGCGTCGGCGCCGGGGGAGTAGAGCACGACGGGCAGGGGGCCGGGCGGGCCGCCGACGGGAGCGCCCTCGTGGCCGTGGGTGGCTCCCAGCCGTACCCGGCCGGGAGGCAGGCCGAGGATGCCCAGGTACCGGTCGGCCGCCGCCGGAGGCATCCAGGGAACGGTGGGGCGGTCCGCGCGGCCGCGGGCGGGGTACCAGACGCTGATCATCAGCTCACGGCAGGGGCGGGAGGGCACCCAGGGGTCCGGCCGCGTGGTGTCGGCCAGGTGCAGCGCGACCGTGCCCAGCGGGTACGGGCCGTTCGGGGCGGGCAGCTGGAACCGCACGGGTTCCTCCTGCCCCGCTTGCGCGACGGCCGCCGGCGCGAGCGGACCCGGGATCAGGGCGGCGGCCAGTGCGGCGCCCGAGGACAGCAGTGTTCTCCGATTCATGCGTTCCACTGTTCCGGCCGACGAGCCGGGCGGCTTCGCCCCCGGGGAGGAATCCGGTGTCAGCCCAGGAGGGTACGACGGGCATCGGTCGTGCGGATGACTCAGCCCGTGAGATGACGTCCTCCGGGCTGACGGGTCCTGGGCCCCGCTTGGATAGCGTGGCCGGCATGGGTGACGGTGAGTCACGGCCGCTGGTGGCCGGACGTCTGCGGGACGGACAGTGGCAGGGCGTGGACACGGTCGCGGCCGTGCTCCTCGCCCTGGCGTTCGGAGTGAGCGAGACGCTGAGCGGTGGCTGGGGCGCGGGGGTCGTGGCGGCGGTGGTCTGGCTGCCGGTCGCGGTGCGGCGCAGGTGGCCCGTCCGGGTTCTGTACACGGTCCTGGCCGGAGCGGTCCTCGCCGTGGTGTCCACCGGATGGGAGGCGTCCTGGGTCCCGGTCGGGACCGCCCTGTACACGGTGGCGGCGCGGGAACCGCGGCGCCCGTCCGCGACGGCGCTCGGCTGCTCGCTGGGCGCCGTCGCGGCGGCCATGGCCCTCGGACCGCGACCGGTCCCGGCCTCCGAGGTCGCGGGGGGCGTCGTCTTCGCGTCCCTGATGATGACCCTGCCCTGGCTGGTGGGCACCGCGCTGAGGGAGCAGCGGTCGTACGCGGAACTCGCCGCCCGGCAGGCCGTGACGGACGAGCGCCTGCGGATCGCCCGCGAGCTCCACGACGTGGTGGCCCACCATCTGACCGTCATCACGGTCCGGGCCGAGGTGGCCCGCGCGGTGGCCTCCACCAATCCGGAGGAGACCGAGCGGACCCTCGCCCTGGTCGGGACGGCGGGCCGGACGGCGCTCACCGAGATGCGCCGCATGCTCGGCGTGCTGCGCTCACCCGGTGACGGAGCCGAGCTGGGGTCCGCCCCCGGTCTGGCGGACCTGCCCGCGCTCGCGGCCGGCGCGGGCCCGCGCGTGGAGCTGTCCGTCGATCCGGATCCACCGCTCCCCCCGGGGGTGGAACTGGCGGTCTACCGGATCGTCCAGGAGGCCCTCACCAACGTCGTCAGGCACGCGGGATCGGCGGACTGCCGGGTGAGCCTGTCCCGGGTGGATCCCGAGGCGGTCGAGATCGAGGTCGTCAACGACGCGCCGGCCCGGCTCCCGTCTCAGCTCCCGTCCCGGTTCCCGTTCCGGCGTCTCGGCGGCGGGCACGGGCTCGTCGGGATGCGGGAGCGGGCTGCCATGTGCGGCGGGACCCTCTCCGCCGGCCCCCTGGCGACGGGCGGGTTCCGGGTGCACGCGCGGCTGCCCTGCGGATCGGAGGCGGCACGGTGAACCGGCCGGTCCGGGTCCTCATCGCCGACGACCAGGCGCTGTTGCGGACGGGCTTCCGCCTGCTCATCGAGAGCGTGCCGGACCTCGCCGTCGCGGGCGAGGCCGCCGACGGGGAGCAGGCCGTCGAACTCGCCCTGCGGCTGCGGCCCGACGTCGTGCTGATGGACATCCGGATGCCCGGTATGGACGGTCTGGAGGCCACCCGGCGCATCTGCGCGGACCCGGACGCCGTCGGCACCCGCGTGCTGGTCCTCACCACCTTCGACCTGGACGAGTACGTGTACGCGGCACTCCGCGGCGGAGCCAGCGGATTCCTCCTGAAGGACATCCTCCCCGCCGACCTGCTGGCGGCCCTGCGGGTGGTCGCCGCCGGCGACGCCCTGCTCGCGCCCGCCGTCACCCGCCGTCTGATCCGCGAGTTCGCCGGACGCCACGAGCCGCGCCCGCGGCTCGCCCGGGAGCTGGCGGGCCTGACCCCACGGGAACGGGAAGTCCTCCGACTGGTGGCCCGGGGACTGCCCAACCGCGTGATCGCCGAGCATCTGGGGCTGAGCATCGCGACCGTCAAGACCCACGTCCGGCGGCTGCTGGCCAAGCTCGACGCCCACGACCGGGCCCAGCTGGTCGTCATCGCCTATGAGACGGGCGTGGTCACCGCGGGTGGGAACCCCCCGTCCACGGGCTGACGCCTCACCGGCCGGGACGGTGGACCTGATCTTCATCAAGAGCTCCGCCCCCGTTCCCCGCAGCCGACCACGAGCACCGTCGACGTGAGGACCTTTTCGGCGGCCGGGCCCGGGGGCCTGTCGTCACACGAGTCCGGCGATGCGCACGAGGTCCGCCATGTAGAACGTGCCGGGGTCCTTGCCGAACGTCGGCTTCCACGGGTTCGCCGAGTTCCTGCTGTTGTGGCTGAGGTACGAACCCGGGTCGGCCTTGATCAGTGCGGCGATCACCTCGCCGACGACGGCGCTGCCCAGGGTGCCGAGTTTGAGGCTGCCCACGTCCGACTTCTCTTCGAGCGCGCCCTCGCCCAGGACGTAGTACCAGGGCGGTACGTGGTCGAAGTCCTGCAGCCCGAAGTCCTTCGGCGTGTAAGGATCGTGGCCCGAGCTGTACTTCGCGTACACCTCCTTGGCGAGGTCCTCCCCGGAGGGCAGCCCCTTGGTGCCGTCCTTGCGGACGAAGGAGTTCGCGCGGCGCAGGTTCCGGATGGCGATGGAGAGCAGCGGCGAGTAGAGCTGGCCCTGGTAGGGGTTTCCGTCCGGGAGCCCTTCCTTCTCCGTGGAGTCCTCCAGCCACGTCAGGGGGCTGTCGATGGGCGGCGGCATCTGGAGGAAGGCGTGGATGATCTTCCTGTCGAACCTCTTCGCGTACTGGGGTTGCTGCGTGGCCCCCGGGATCACGAAGAACTGGTGCCAGTCGATGACCTGTTCGGTGCGCAGCGGCGAGAACGGTCTGCGGAAGTTGAAGAGGTGGCCGGTCGTGGTGTTGTTGAGGCGGTACTCCTCGACCGGCAGCGAATGCAGCCGGTAGGCGGCGGCGGTGAATTCGAGGGGCAGCGCGACCGGCTTGTCCTGCGGGGGGTTGAAGAGGAGGAAGGGGGCTTCCTTGTTCTCGGCCGCCGCCTTGACCTTCGCGTACACCGAGTCCTTCACGATCCTGGGAAGCCAGTCGTTGAGGATCATCCACTGGTAGTGCCAGACGACCTGTTGCTTGGCCGTGTCGAAGAGGGCGACGTCCGGGACCGAGCCCTTCAGCATGTCGACCACGGCGTTGTGGAACAGCATGAAGGCGTGGTGGATCTGGATCGAGATGATGGTGTTGTCGTTGCGCGGGTCGGCGATGACCGGGACGCCCTGGGGGTTGCGGGGCACGTCGTAGTCGCGGTTCGGGTCGATCCAGAACTTTCCGACGTCGAGGTTGTCGTAGAACGCGAACGACTGGGTCTTGGGACCGAGTCCGTAGACGTGGGAGAGGTCGACCCTGGCGCTGCGGAAGTTCGTCGTGTCCCCGATGGTGTTGCTGTCGAAGGTCACGTCGGCCTGGAAGGTGATGTTGTGGTCGAGGAACTGGCCGAGGTAGGTGTAGCCCGCCGGGATGCCGGCCTCGGCCGGGGCCGTCGACGGCTTCGACGGCTTCGCCAGGTACTTGTCGTCGATCTTCTCGCCGAGCTCGGCGCACTGCCTCTTGTCGAACGGGAGCGGGGGGTTGAGGTCCATCTGACCGCCGGGCGCGCCGAGTTCCTCGATCAGATCGTCGCCCGGCACGTACCCGTGCAGCGCGGGGAACAGCCACGTGTAGGTGCCGGTCTCCACCACCGTGTCCCGGAACGCGACCGGGGTGTGCGGCTCCGCGGGGCGGGTGCCGTCGCCCAGGTCCAGGCGCAGCGGACAGCCGTGGCCGGTGAAGGTGGGGTCGGCGACCCGGAGGCCGTCCGGATTCAGCGCTGCTTGTCCGTCGTGGCCCAGGAGTTGGTCGAGGAGCCGGGCGCGGGCCTCCTCCCGTCGGGTGGCGACGTCGTCGGCGGGCGCGTCGGCCGTCGTGGTGTCCGTGGTCATCGGAGGACTCTTCCTTCCGTCGTCCGGGTGACGGCGCAGGGGGCGCTCTCACCCGGGGGCTTCACGGCCGACTCGGTCACGGCCGCTCCGCACGCATGCCCGCACTCCGCCGTGCGGGTAACCCCGGCCGCCGAACACCACCGCAAAGGCCCGGTGCCTTGACCCGGGCAGCCCGCCCGGGGTGGTGGGCGGTCACCTGTCGGCCCACGATCGGACCGGATACAGCACTTCGGTCCGGAGTTCCTCGGGGCGTGAGCCCGCGGGCCGGTCGCTCCGGGTAGTCGTACCGCACCGGGTTGCGATCGTGGACGGGATGGTGTGCGCTGGGAAGTGTGCGAACCGTCGGCCGGCCGGGCCGGACCCTCGCTCCGGACCCCGGCGGCGCCGAAAGCGGGACGAGGGCGAAGGAGGCGACGGACACCTCGAACGGGGGCAAGCCGGCCGTGACGGACTGACCGGCCGGCGGTCAGGATCCGCAGGGCGAGTCCGGAGATCAGATCATGGGAATAGAATTCACGGTCGTCGATGCCGTCCCATATGAGCACGGCCGCAGCACGGAGCCATT
Organism: Kitasatospora sp. MY 5-36; assembly: GCF_001182915.1. Classification (NCBI taxonomy): domain Bacteria; kingdom Bacillati; phylum Actinomycetota; class Actinomycetes; order Kitasatosporales; family Streptomycetaceae; genus Kitasatospora; species Kitasatospora sp. MY 5-36. Next base: position 20,292 of record NZ_LFVW01000035.1, on the reverse strand, counting down.
GATATGGCATGGTACTGCCACCTTCAGTCACCCCGTGAAGAATGCCGAAGCCGCTATCCAGGCGTTCTCCCTTGAATTCCTGAGGGGGCCCTACAATCCCGGTGAAGCCCCCTACGGCAAGGAGCACGTCGATTGCTCCGTGGGGAAGCTGACCGGTAATACCGCCGCGGTCCAGGTGACATTCCTGCTGCGTCCGCGGGACGCCGGCCCCGACTACAACTTCCAGGCCTCGGCGCGGATCCTGGTCATCGCCGAGACGGGTGGGATGTAGCGGGAAACGGGAAGGGAAGACAGTGGCCGGAGTGAGTGTGGCGCCGATCATCCAGGTCGAGCAGTGCCATTTCGACTTTCCGCGGTCCAGCGACGCATCCGTCAGGACCCTGACGCAGCAGTTCTCGTTCGAGCAGTGCGTCAACAGGGCGGTCGCCTTCGTGTCCGGCTACTCCGGGCACTACACCGATGATCCGAACCTGAACATCGGAAGGATCCATGTGAAGGCGGAGGCCAGCCTTGAGGACGCCCAGAAGGGTGAGATCCTGGTGACGTGTGAATGGGCATTCGATCCCCAGGCCAGCAGCTTCCCGTCGGCCGGGGAGGTCTGGGTGACCGTGCTGGGCTGGTGAGCGGTGTGGAGACCGGAGGCAGCGGCGGCCGGCTGGACGTGACGGCCGAGGACGTCCCGGCCGACCCGGGTTCCGTCGTCACCGCCGCGTTCCGGGTGGTCGACGCGCGGGAGGGGGTCGCGGGAGCGGACCTCGTCCTCACCGCCGATCCGGGGCTGACCTTCGAGGAGGACGTCGTGGGGTTCAGCCGGAACGGAGGCCGGCCGGGGACCTTCCGGGGCGAGCGGTCGCCGGGGAATTCCACCCTGAGGTGCGCGGGCGCCCATCTCGACGTCTACGACAGCGGGGACCGGATCGACCTCGATGTCGCCGTCCGCGTCGGCAGCGGGCTCTCCTCCGGCGATCCCAAGGTTCGGCTGGCCGTCACGAGCCCGCCGGACTGCCCACCGGAGACCTACGGGTCCGGAGACGTGACCGTTCACGTCAAGCGACTCGTTCCCCGCATCGACAGGGTCGACCCCCCTGACGTGGAGGAACGGGGGCCGGTCACTTTCGAGGGCAGCAATCTCGGCCTGGTGCGCTGGGCGGTGTTCGCGGACGAAGACGGCAGGACGGTCATCACGGATGCCAAGGGTAGCGATGTCGGCTACCTGGCGACGTCGAAGCGCCCGCCGGGGCTGGCCAACGGGTGCGGAAAGGTCTGGCTCTCCACTGCCGATACGCAGAACGAGATCGCGCCGGGCAACACGAGCAATAGTCTGGACATCGTCTTCGAGAATCCGTAGCGGCATCGCGTGTCCCGCCGGATCGGGTTTCTCCCGGGCCGTGCGCAAAGGGGAGTGCTGCGCCCACGTCCCGACAGGGGCATTTTATCAATGATTCGTCAGCGAATCATCTTGGTGGTGATGTTGTTGATGTATCTCCATGAAACTGTGTTTCCCGACCGAATGGGGTTGCCCAGCCGCCGGTGGGCTTTTAGATTGGATTCAGGTCTTGCTCCACCGGGGCTAATTCCGACCGACGGCACGCGTGAGAGAAGAGGAGGCGAGACAGGATGGGCATGCACATTACCTCCGTTTACCCGCCCCAGGTCGAGGCGGGCGGACCGGTTCATCTGGAGGGCAGTGACCTCGGCCTGGCGCGCTGGGCGGTGTTCACGGACGAAGACAGCAAGCACAGCCTGACCGTGCCCGCGACCGGGGTGGACGTCGGCAGGGCGGCCGACTCGGTATGCCCCGACGGTCTGGATACGAGTGAGGGGACGATCGCCCTCTCGGACGCCAAGACGAAGGATCAGGTCAATTCGTCGAACACCAGCAATTCGGTACCCCTCGGCTTCGTCGCGCGGTGACACCGCGCGCCTGCGTACGAAAAGCGCAGGGGTGATACGGATCCGCCCGCCATCCTGTGATGACGGGCGGATTCGACCTCGGACCCGTGTCCAAGGCATCGGCAAGCCGAGGTGTTCGTAGCACCGCGCGTCCGTCTCGCTAGGACCGCCGGAGTCCGAGGGCCGCGCGGATGCGGCCGGCGACCGCCCGCAGGACGGCGAGGTCGTGGGTGCCGGGCAGGGGCGGGGCCGGTTCGCCGCGCTGGGCGGCCCGGTGGCTGTCGAGGAGGTGCTGCTGCAGTGCGTTCATGTCCTCACCCTGCGCCCGGCGCGCCCCTCCCGTCCCGTCGATTGACGGTACTGGTCAAACGACGGGACGGCGCCGCCGCCCGATCCGGCACCATGGTGGGGTGAGCGTGACCATAGACATCACCGGACTGCCGCACGAGCGGATCATCTTCTGCCCCTCGCCGCTGGCCGAACTCGGCAACGCCCTGCACGCGCTGGCCGAGCCCGCTCACCACCCACGCCTGCACGCGTGGACGACGGCGACCTCCGCCACGCTCGAACCGGAGCTCGCCGACCGGCTCGTCGAGGCCGACTTCATGTGGCGCTCGACCCGCTCCGACTTCCTGATGCCGCCCCGGCCCCGGGAGACGCTCGCCGAGGAACTGGACGACCTCGACCAGCTGGACGACGAGACCTTCGTCGGCTCGGCCCTGGAGATCTCCTGCAACAGCAGCCGCTACTCGCAGGGCATGCCCTCGCCGCTGACCGACGGCCGGTCGCGGCGCCGCGCGCTCGACCTCGCCGCCGCGCGCGGCCCGCGCCAGGCGGCCTTCGTCGAACGGACGCTCGCCGACCCCACCGGCACCCGCGCCTGGATCCGGCGCCTCCTGGAGGACTGCGACCGGGCGTTCTTCGCCGACGCCTGGCGCCGCGTCCAGGTCCAGCTCGCCGCCGACGCCCGGCACAAGACCGACCTGCTGCGCCGCAAGGGCCTGGCGGAGGCGCTCGCGGCGACCTCCTCCGTACTGAGCCTGGAGGAGGACGGGCACGGCACCCGCATCGTCGTCGACAAACTGGTGCACGGCCGTACCGAGGCCGGCAGCACGGGCGTCACCCTGCTGCCGACCGTCTTCGGCTGGCCGCACTTCTTCGCCCTGTACGCGCCGGGCTGGCAGCCCGTGATCCAGTACCCGGCCGCCGCCCACGAGGTCGGCGGCGCCGAGTCGGTGGAGACGGTGAAGCTGCGCCTGGAGGCGCTGACCCACCCGATGCGGATGAACCTGTGCCGCCACCTCGCGCGCGGGGCGTACTCGACGAGCGAGCTGGCCGACTCACAGGACATCACCGCACCGGAAGTCTCCCGCCACCTCGCCGTCCTGCGCAAGGCCGGGCTGCTCACCACCCGCCGCCGGGGCCGCTACGTCCTCCACCAGCTCGACCTGTCGGTCGTGGCCCGGATCGGCAGCGACTTCCTGGAGTCCGTCCTGCGTTAAGTGTGCTGTCCCGGGAGGTCAGGCCTGGGCGGCGCCGACCAGCGGGCGGTGGCAGGCCACCGTGCGGCCGGGTGCCACTTCCCGGTGGCGGGGCTCCTCGGTGGCGCAGCGGGAGTCGGCCAGGGGGCAGCGGGTGCGGAAGCGGCAGCCGCTGGGCGGGGCGAGCGGGGAGGGCGGGTCGGCGGGGAGCAGGCCGGTGTCGCGCAGCGGGCGGCCGGGTTCGGGGACGGCGGCGAGCAGGGCGGCGGTGTAGGGGTGGGCCGGGGCGGCGAGCACGGCCTCGGTGGGGCCGCGCTCGCAGACGCGGCCGAGCTGGAGCACGGCCACCTCGTCGCTCACCGCCCGGACCACGCCGAGGTCGTGGGAGATGAACAGGCCGGCCAGTCCGCGCTCCTCGGTGAGCCCGCGCAGCAGGTTGAGCACGGTGGCCTGGGCCGAGACGTCGAGCGCGGAGACCGCCTCGTCGGCGATCAGGACGCGCGGCCCGGCGGCCAACGCCCGGGCGATGGCGACCCGTTGGGCCTGTCCGCCGGAGAGCTGGTGGGGCCGGCGGTCGCCGAACAGGGCGGGCGGCAGGCCGACGGCCCCCAGCTGCCGGGTGACGGTCTCCTCGCGGTCGCGGGCCGGGTCGGGGTGGGCGTCGAGGGGTTCGGCGACGAGGTCGCGGACCCGGCGGCGCGGGTTGAGGGAGGAGAGCGGGTCCTGGAAGACCATCTGGAGGCGGGGCCGGACGGCCCGCAGGGCGCGCGGGGAGAGCGCGGCGAGGTCGGTGCCGTCGAGGGTGACGGTGCCGGTGGTGGGCGGGGGCAGCCGCAGCAGGGCCTTGGCGATGCTGCTCTTGCCGGAGCCGGACTCGCCGACCAGGGCGAGGGTGCGGCGCGGGTACAGGGCCAGGTCGACGCCGCTGACGGCGTGCAGCGGGCCGGAGCGGGTGCGGTGGACGACGCTCAGGCCGGTGGCCTCCAGGACGGGCCGTCCCGGTGTGGCGGCGTCGGGGCCCACGGCTTCGGGGGAGGTGGTCATGCCGCGGGCTCCAGTTCGTCGGGGGTGGTGATGTCGGCTTCGGTGAGCGGGAAGTGGCAGTCGGCGGTGTGGCCGTCCGCCGAGGTGTGGGCGGGCGGCGCGGTCGTGGTGCAGAGCTCCGTCGCCCGTTCGCAGCGCGGGGCGAAGGGGCAGCCGGGGGTGGGCCGGGTGAGGTCGGGCGGCGAGCCGGGGATGGCGGGCAGGGTGCGGCGCAGCGGCCCGGTGACCCGGGGGACGGAGCGCAGCAGGGCCGCGGTGTAGGGGTGCCGGGGGTCGCGGGTGACGGCCTCGGTGGGGCCGGTCTCGACGATCCGGCCGCCGTACATGACGGCGATGCGCCGGGCCCGCCCGTACAGCAGGCCGATGTCGTGGGTGATCAGCAGGGTGGCCAGGCCCCGTTCGACCCGGTGCTGGTCGAGCAGGTCGAGGACGGTGCGCTGGACGGTGACGTCGAGGGCGGTGGTGGGTTCGTCGGCGAGCAGCAGGGCGGGTTCGCCGGCCAGCGCGGCGGCGATGCCGACGCGCTGGCGCAGGCCGCCGGAGAGCTCGTGCGGGTGGGCGCGGGCCCGCCGGGCGGGGTCGGGGACGTCGACGGCGGCGAGCAGTTCGGCGGCGGTGCGCAGCCGTTCGCGCCGGGAGAGGCGGCGCCGGTTGGTGATCGACTCGGTGACCTGGTCGGCGATCCGGACCACCGGGTTGAGCGAGGTCATCGGGTCCTGGTGGACCATGGCGATGCCGGTGCCGAGCAGTTCGGCGCGGCGGGCGGGGGTGGCGGCGAGCAGGTCCTCGCCGTTCAGCCGGATCTCGCCGGTGGCGACGGCCCTGGTGGTGCGGGACTCGACGCCGAGGACGGTGCGGGCGAGCACGGACTTGCCGGAGCCGGACTCGCCGACCACGCCGAGGCACTCGCCGGCCGCGATGCTCAGGCCGACGCCGTGCAGGACGTGCAGGGCGCGGCCGTCGGGGGTGTGCAGGACGGTGTCCAGCGAGCGGACGTCGAGGACGGGGGCGGAGGTCATCCGCGCACTCCCTTCGTGGTGGGGGGCTTCGGGGCGGTGGGCTTCGGGGCAGTGGGCTTCGCGGCGGCGGGAGTGCCCGAACGCAGCTGCTCCCCGAGGTAGTTGAGGGCGAGGACGGTCAGGCAGAGCACCGCCGCGGGCGCCAGCGAGATCCACGGCGCGCTGCCGAGCGCGGTGCGGCCCTCGGCGATGATGCCGCCCCAGGAGGGCTCCGGCGGGCGCAGCCCGAAGCCGAGGAAGCTGAGCGAGCCCTCGGCGACGATGGCGACGGTGGTGGCGGTGAAGGCGAAGGTGAGGGCGACCGGCACGACGTGCGGGACGATCTCGCGGCGCAGGATCCGCAGCGGGGCGGTGCCGATCATGCGGGCGGCCTGGACGAAGCCGCGCTCGCCGAGCGAGAGCACGACGGCGCGCACCACCCGGGTGAAGTGCGGGACGGTGAACAGCCCGATGAGGGTGCCGATCACGGTGAGGCTCGGGCCGCGCAGCGAGACCGTGATCATCACCAGGATCAGGCTGGGCACGGACATCAGCAGGTCGGTCGCGAAGCCGATCGCCTTGTCGACCGGGCCGCGGAACCAGCCGGCGGCGAGGCCGAGCGCGCCGCCGCCGAGCAGGCCGACCAGGATGGTCAGGGCGGCGACGGTGAACGAGGCGCGGGCGCCGGCGACGGTGCGTTGCAGGACGTCCCGACCGGCGGCGTCGGTGCCCAGCCAGTGGCCGGGGCCGGGGGCGGCGGAGGGGTGGGCGAAGTCGCCGTGCAGCGGGTCGAAGCCGGGCAGCAGGGGCAGCAGCAGGGCGGCGAGGGCGACCAGGGCCAGCCAGGCCGCGGCGGCGAGCACACCGGCCGGGGGCCGGCGCCGGGCGGTGCGGGCCTGGAGAACGGTGACGACGGTGGTCTCAACGGTGCTCATGGGCGATCCTCGGGTCGATCGTGCGGTACAGCAGGTCGACCGCGAAGGTGGCCGCGACCACGCCGAGGGCGCTGACCACCACGACGGCCTGGACGACCGGGAAGTCCCGGCCGGCGATGGCGGCGGAGGCCAGGCTGCCGACGCCGGGCACCGCGAACAGCGACTCGACCAGCACCGACCCGCCGAGCGAGGTCCCGATGCCGATCCCGATCAGCGTCACCAGCGGCAGGCTGGACGGCCGCAGGGCGCGGCGCAGCAGCAGCCGGGTGGTGCCCATGCCGCGGCTGCGGGCGGCGGCGATGTACGGCTGGTCGAGCGTGTCGAGCAGTTGTCCGCGCAGGGTGCGGGTGAACACGGCGGCCTCGGTGAGGCCGAGAGTGAGCGCGGGCAGCACCAGGTGGCGGAGGTTCTCGGCCGGGTCCTCGGTGAACGGGGTCCAGCCGGTGGCGGGCAGGACGCGCAGCTGGACGGCGGCGATCCAGATCAGCAGCAGGCCGAGGGCGAAGCCGGGGACGGCGAGCCAGCCGAAGGTGCCGGCGGTGGCGATCCTGTCGAAGGTGCCGCCGGGCCGCCAGGCGGAGAGCAGGGCGACGGGCACGGCCAGGAGGAGCGCCACCAGCTGGGCGGCGAGGAAGAGTTCGAGGGTGACGGGGATGCGGTCGGCGAGTTCGGTGGTGACGGCGGCTCCGGTGGACAGCGAGTGGCCGAGGTCGCCGCGCAGGGCGTCGCCGATCCACTGCCAGGTGGCGGCGAACAGGTTGCGGTCCAGGCCGAGCCCGGCCTCGTAGGCGGAGATCTGCTCGGGGGTGGCGGTGGGGCCGAGGGCGGCGACGGCGGGCGAGCCGGGCATCAGGTGGGGCAGGGCGAGGGCGGCGACGGTGACCAGCAGCAGGACGGCCGCGGCGCGGCCGACCCGTCCGCCGTACCGCAGGGCGGTCCGGGTGCCGGGGGTCATCGCTTCACCCACAGGGTGGCGGGGGAGACGTTGAGGACGGTGCGCTTGGAGAGGTCGGGCAGGCCACCGACCTTGGCGGTGGAGAGGAAGCCGACGGTGTTCTCGGTGAGGAAGGCCATCGGCGCCTCGTCGACGACCCGCCGGGCGGCCTGGCCGTAGGCGGCCGAGCGCTTGGCGGGGTCGGTCGAGGCGCGGCCCTCGGTGATCGCCTTGGCGGCCTCCGGGTCGGTCCAACCCATGAAGTTGTACGGCGAGTTCGGCAGGTAGAGGCTGCCGAGCGCGGTGTCGGTGTCGCCGAACATGCTGGTGATGAAGTCCAGGACCTGGAACTTGCGCTGGAGCATCGCGGTGCCCAGGCTCGCGTTGTCCATCGGCTTGATGGTCATCCTGATCCCGGCCTCGCCGAGCATCTGCTGGAGCACGGTGGCGCGCTGCTGGGCCTCGGGGCGGCTGTCGACGAGGTAGTCGAAGGCGAGGTCGGGGTGGCCGGCCTCGGCGAGCAGGGCGCGGGCCCTGGCCGTGTCGTGGGCCGGGTACGCGCCGGCGGTGCGGTACGGGGAGCGGGAGCCGATCGGGCCGTCGGAGACGGCGCCCTGGCCGAGGAAGACGACCTTCTCCAGGGCCTCGCGGTCGATCGCGTACTGCACGGCCTGGCGGACCCGGACGTCGTCGAAGGGCGCGGCCTTGGTGTTGAAGACGACGGTGCTGGTGGAGCCGGGCCCGGTGGCGGTGCGCAGCCCGTCGGCGGCGGCCTGCTTGAGCTGGCCGGGCGTCTCGGTCCAGATCAGGTCGGTGTCGCCGGAGCGCAGCGACTGGTAGCGGCTGTCGGCGTCGGACAGCACCCGGTAGACGAGCTTGTCGGCGTGGCCCTTGGTGCCCCAGTAGGCGGGGTTGCGGGCGAGGGTGACGGAGACTCCGGGCTGCACGCTCTCCACGGTGTACGGGCCGGAGCCGACGGCGGGGGAGTCGCCGGCCGGCGCCTCGGAGACGTACCCGAGGGATCGGGTGAACAGGTTGGGGAAGGCGGCGTCGGGGGCCTTGAGGGTGAAGGCGACGGTGGTGGGGCCGGTGACGGCGGTGGTGGCGATGGCGGCCGCGTCGAGGGCGCAGGCGCACTTGCTCTCCGGCTTGGCGAGCCGGGCGACGTGGTCGGCGACGGCCTGGGCGTCCAGCGGCTTGCCGTCGCTGAAGGTCACGCCCTCGCGCAGGTCGAGGGTCCAGACCGTGGCGTCGGTGTTGGGGGTGAAGGACTTGGCGAGGTACGGCTGGACGGTGCCGTTGTCGCCGTTGACCATCAGCGGGTCGTACAGGGCGTTGGCGAGGACCATCATCGGCATCTGGATCAGGGTTCCGTCGGCCGGGTCGAGCTTGGCGAACGGCCGGTCCAGGCCGATCTTGAGCGTGCCGCCGTCCACGGCCGGCCCGTCGGCCGCCGCGCCGGTGTTCCCGGCGCCGCCGGTGCCGGACAGCGCGTCGTCGGAGGCGGAGCAGGCGGTGAGGGTGAGGGCGGCGGCGAGGGCCGCCGATGCCAGGAGGTAGTGCCGCTTCATGGTTCCTCGGTTCGGGGGAGTGGGGGCGGCCAGGGGGAGTGCGGCCGCCGACGCGACACACCATCCCGGAAGTGGCAGGACTGCCAAAAGGCAGTTATGCAAATTCCGGATGACGAAACCCGGAAGAGTCGGCGCTCGCCTTGAGCGGGCCCGGCCGGACGTGGTTCCGTACTCATGGCGGCCCCCTCGGCGGCCCCACCCACCGACACGACCGACACTCAACTCACCGAACGGGAGCGGAAGAACGATGCAGGGGACGGACACCGCGGCGGAGCAGGGCATGCGCGACCGGAAGAAGGCGCGCACCCGCGACAGCATCCGCAGCGCGGCGCTCGACCTCTTCGAGGAGCAGGGCTACGAGCGCACCACCGTGGACCGGATCTGCCGCCGCGCCGACGTCGCCCACCGCACCTTCTTCCGCTACTACCCGGCCAAGGAGGCGCTGCTGTTCGGCTGGGACTTCGGCCAGGTCGTCCTCGACGCCTTCGCCGCCGCCCCCGCCGAACTCCCGCTCTGGGCCGCGCTCGACCACGCGCTGACCGTCACCGGCGGACGGCTGGAGGAGCCCGTCGAGCACACCGAGCGGCGCCGCCGGCTGCGCCGGGGCCTGCTCGACGTGCACTCCGTGCACAACTACGCCCTGGTCGTCATCGACGCCTTCACCGAACGCACCGTCACCATCGCCGCCGAGCGGCTCGACGTCGACCCGGCCACCGACCTGCGTCCGACCGCGCTCGGCGCGATGTTCGGCGGCATGGTGCGGCGCCACGTCCTGATCGGCTCGGAGAGCGGCACCCTGATCGACTGGGTCAGGGCCTACCGGGACGTGCTCGCCACCGCGGGCTGACCCGACCCCGTACCCCGTCCTTCCCGGGCGCGCCGCAGGCCGCCCGGACGGCACCGCACGCCCTCTTCCCCTTTTGCACACCCCCCCGCACGACTTTTGCACACCCCCCCGCACGACCCGAAAGGCCTCCGCATGTCCCTGGTCAACTTCCGCGACCCCGCAGTGCTCGCCGACCCCGCGAGCCGCTGGATCCGTCCCGGCGCCCTGTTCCGCTCCGCCCAGCCCTTCCCCGCCGCCGACGCGGCCGTCGTCGCCCAGCTGGGCGAGCACGGCATCACCACCGTCGTCGACCTCCGGGGCGAGGCCGAGACCGGCCCCGAGGACTGGGCCGCCGCCGAGGCCGCCGGCATCGCCGTCGTCGCCGCCCGGATCGAGCCGACCAACGACGAACTCGCGCGGGCCATGCGGACCATGACCACCGCCGAGGACCTCGGCGCCTTCTACCTGCTGATGGCCGAGTCCGCGCCGCGGGCCCTCGCCGCCGCCGTGGAGGCCACCGTCCGCCCCGGCGGGGTGCTGGTGCACTGCGCCGCCGGCAAGGACCGCACCGGGCTGCTCACCGCGCTGCTGCTGGAGCTGCTCGGGGTGCCCGCCGAGGAGATCGTCGCCGACTACGCCCGCACCAACGAGGCGATCCAGCAGATCTGGGCCGGGCTCGCCGACCGCAACCGTGCCGCCCTCAACGAGGTCGAGGCCGGCCGGATGGTCGTCCCCGCCCCGCTGCTGGAGGCCCCCGCCGGGGCGATGAGCGCCTTCCTCGACCTGGTCCGGGCCAGGCACGGCGGCGCCGCCGGCTTCCTGGCCGCCTGCGGGGTCACCGCCGAGACGATCGAGGCCTTCCGCGCCAAGGCCGCCGCGTCGAACACCGCCGAGGTGACGGCATGCTGACCGTCCTGCGCCACACCGACGGCACGCCCTTCCGCGACCTCAACCACAACGGCACCATGGAGCCCTACGAGGACCCGCGGCTGCCCGTCGAGAAGCGGGTCGAGGACCTGCTGGCCCGGATGACCCCGGAGGAGAAGGCCGCGCAGATGCTGCACGGCCGGATGCTCCCCGGCGACCAGGGCCCGTTCCCCTCCGGCGCCCGCCTGATCACCGAACGCGGCCTCACCCACTTTGCCATGATGGCCGTCCCCGACCCGCGCGCGATGGCCGCCTGGAACAACCACGTCCAGGACCTCGCCGCGGCCGCCCGGCTGGGCATCCCCGTCACCCTCTCCTCCGACCCCCGGCACGGCTTCACCGCCAACCCGGCCACCGCCCACACCGGCGGCGGCTTCAGCACCGGCCCCGAGCCGATCGGCCTCGCCGCCACCGACGACCCCGACCTGGTGCGCCGCTACGCCGACCTGATCCGCCGCGAGCTGTGCGCCGTCGGCATCCGGGTCGCCATCCACCCGATGGCCGACCTCGCCACCGAGCCCCGCTGGGCCCGGATCAGCGGGACCTTCGGGGAGGACCCGGAGCGCGCCTCGCGGATGATCGCCGCCTACATCGAGGGCCTCCAGGGCGGGCCGATCGGCCCGGACAGCGTCGCCTGCATGACCAAGCACTTCCCCGGCGGCGGCCCGCAGGCCGGCGGCGAGGACTCGCACTTCGCCGCCGGACGCCGACTGGTCTACCCCGGCGGCGAGTTCGAGACCCACCTGCGGCCCTTCGAGGCGGCCTTCGCCGCGGGCACCGCGCAGATCATGCCCGCCTACGCGATCCCCTCCGGCAGCGGCCTCGCCGAGGTCGGCGCCAACTTCAACCGGGACGTCATCACCGGCCTGCTGCGCGGTCGTTACGGCTTCGACGGCGTGGTCTGCACCGACTTCAACGCCATCACCGGCATGGACGTCCCCGGCGTGGTCACCCTGCCCCCGCGGCACTGGGGCGTCGAGGAGCTGTCCGTCGCCGAGCAGGTCGCGCTCACCCTGGACGCGGGCGCCGACCAGCTCGGCGGCGAGACGGACCCGGAGCTGATCCTGGCCGCCCTCCGCTCCGGCGCGGTCACCGAGGCCCGGCTGGACGAGTCCGTCCGCCGCATCCTGCGCGACAAGTTCCGCCTCGGCCTCTTCGACGACCCGTACGTCGACCCGGACGCCGCCGCCGAACTGGTCGGCGCCCCGGAGGGCCGGGCGCTCGGCCGCGAGGTCCAGCGCCGCTCCGTGGTCCACCTGGTTGGCGAGCCGCGCACCGCCACCCGGCTGTACGTCGAGGGCGTCGACCCGGCCGTCGCCGCCCGGTACGGCACTGTCGTCGATGACCCGGCGCTGGCCGACCTGGCCGTCGTCCGCCTCGCCACCCCGTACGAGCGGCGCGAGGGCCTGCTGGAGCGGCACTTCCACAGCGGCTCGCTGGAGTTCGAGCCGGCCGAGGCCGACCGGCTCGCCGCGCTGGCCGCCGTCGTCCCCACGGTCTTCGCGGCCCAGCTGGAGCGGCCCGCGGTGCTCACCCCGCTCGCCCCGCACGCGGCCCTGCTGATCGGGGAGTTCGGCGCCGCCGACGAGGTCGTCCTGGACGCCGCGCTCGGCCGCGCCCCGATGACCGCGACCCTGCCGTTCGACCTGCCCGCCTCGGACGCCGCCGTCGCCGCGGCCCGCGAGGACGTCCCCTTCGACACCCGCGCCCCGCTCTTCCGCCACGGCCACCGCGCCGGCGCCGGGAGCTGAGCCGGGCCCGCCGCGGGGCCGATGGGGCCCCGCGGCGGGCCCGGGAGTGGTGTCAGACCAGGCGGTGCGCCCGGAGGTCGGCCACGTACTTGGTGATCAGGTCCGGTGACAGCCGGGGGATGTCGCCCTCGTCGTCGAGGGCCGCGGCCCGGACCGCCGCCCGGAACCGGTCCGCCGGCAGGGCGGATCCGGCGACCGGCTGGGCCGGCTCGGCGAAGGCGTGCAGCAGCGGGAGCAGCGAGTGCTGCCGCCGGCGGTCGGGCAGGCCGTGCAGGGCGGTCTCGAAGCGCTCGATCCACTCGGCGTGGTCCTGGACGCGGGTCAGGGGGTGCCCGGCCGCCGCCAGCCAGTCGACGACGGTGTCGAGCGAGATGCCGTCGTCGTGCGGGTTGACCACGTTGTACGTCCGGTAGCCCTCCCGTGCGTCGTCGCCGAGCGCGGTGACGGCCCGCGCGGTGAAGTCCACCGGGAGCGCGTCGTAGTGCGCGCGGCCGTCGCCGGTGCCCCGGGCGTAGAAGCTGCCGGGTGCGACGCCCGTCGCCAGCAGGCTCAGCACGAGGCGGGTGAAGACGTCCGGGACGTTGAGCTGACCGCGGTAGCGCGGGTGCGCGAGGATCATGTTCGAGCGGAAGACGGCGACCGGCAGGCCGAACCTCTCGTGCGCCTCGCGCAGCAGCACCTCGCCGGCCCACTTGCTGGCCGCGTAGCCGTCGGCGTAGTCACCGTCGAGGTCGCGTACCCCGCCGGCGGTGCGGATGTCCGCCCACTCGTCGGCGGCCGCCGCGTTCCCGAAGACGACGGCGACCGTCGACAGGTAGGTGAACCGCTTGGTCCGGGAGGTGACCGCGAGCCTGATCAGCTCGGCCGTTCCCAGCACGTTGGGGCCGAAGAGCTGGCTGTAGGGCAGGACGTGGTTGACCTGTGCCGCCGGGTGGACGATCAGGTCCACGGTGTCGGCCAGCCGCTGCCAGGTCTCCTCGTCGAGCCCGAGACGCGGCTCCCCGATGTCGCCGGCGACCACCTGGAGGTGCCGGGCGGCGGCCGCGCGGTAGCGCTCCACGAGGTCCGGGTCGCCGCTGTCGAAGGCCGCGTCGAGCCGGGCCCGGGCCTCCTCGGCGCAGGAGCCGCGGACCACGCACACCAGCGTGCCGCCGCGCTCCGCCACGCGCTCCAGCCATTCGAGGCACAGGAAGCGGCCCAGGTAGCCGTTGGCGCCGGTCAGCAGGACGGTCCGGGCCTCGGGCAGCGGACCGGCCGGCCGTCGCCCTTCGGCCTGCTCGACGGTCCGCGGGTCGAGGAACGCCTCCAGCCGCAGCTGGGCCGCGTCGAGCCGCGTCGCGTCCGGGCCGTGGACGCTGTCGGCGGTGGGACGGCGGTGGCCCGCCGCGAGCGCCCGCTCGACGTGATCGGCCACCTGCCGCAGCGAGTTGACCGGGTTGACGATCACGTCGACCGGGACGTCGACGTGGAAGATCTCCTTCATCAGCTGGGAGAAGGACAGCGCCGTGAGGCTGTCGCCGCCGAGTTCGAGGAAGCGTGTGTCAGGCTCCACGACACCCTCGTCCAGCCCCAGGAGCGCCTGCGCGGCCCGGAGCACGGTCGCCGGCAGCGGTTGGTCGGTGCCGGCCTGACGCAGTGTCCGGAGTTCCTCGGCCTCGCGGTCGGACAGCTCGGTGTACAGCGCTTCGAGACGCTCGCCGTACCGCTTCGTCAGGGCCGGCCGCAACGGCTTGCGTACCCCGGAGAGCAGCCCGTTCTCCTGGGTGAACGGCTCGGTCTCGACGAGCAGGTCCCGGGGGATCTCGTAGGAGTTCAGCCCCGCCCCGGCGGCGGTCTCCCGCAGGGACTCCCGCAGGACCGCCCTGAGGCGCCGGGCGTCCCCGTCGACGCGGTCGAGGGCGTCCCGGGTCGGCACGATGACCGCGAGCAGGTAGGCGCGGGCGCCGCTGCCGTACAGGAAGACCTGCCGGACGACCGGGCTGCCGGCGAAGAGCGCCTCCAGGCGGGAGACGGCGACGAACTCGCCCTGGGACAGCTTGATGACGTTGGAACGGCGGTCGACGTACCGCAGTTCGTCGGGGCCGAGCCGGGCCATGATGTCGCCCGTGTGGTAGAAGCCGTCCTCGTCGAAGACCTCGGAGGTGGCGTCCGGGCGCCGGAAGTACCCGGGGACGAGCCGCTCGGACCTGATCAGCAGTTCGCCCCTGGGGTACGGCGTGTCGGTGCCGAAGTATCCCAGCTCGGGCACGTCGACCAGCTTGTGGTCGGTCACCGGCGGGCGCTGCACCCGGCCGTCGAGGAAGACGACCCCGCCCTCCGTCGACCCGTAGCCGTCGATCAGCCTGACCTGGAAGCAGTCCTCGACGAAGGCCGTCGTCTCGGCGCTCGGCGGGGCCGAGGCGCTGACGGCCGACAGGAGGCGGCCGCCCATGACCTCCTCCCGCAGCTCCTCCATCACCTGCCCGGCGCTCACCTGCTCGGCCGCGTCGCCGCCGGTCCCGGCCCGGCGGGACAGCTCCGCCCGGTAGTGCTGGAGGAGCAGGTCGGAGATGCGGGGCACCATGAGCAGCTCGGTGGGACGGACCAGGGAGAGGTCCTCGAGGAGCGTCGACAGGTCACTGGACGTCGTGAAACAGGCGAGGCCCCCCTTGGCGAGCGTCCCGAACAGCGCGCCCCTGCCCATCACGTGGCTCAACGGCAGGAAGTTGAGCACGATGGCGGGCCGCACCGGCCGGCCGGGCACGTAGTCGAGCCAGAAGCTCCGGACCAGACGCTCGGTGTACACGGCCCCCTTGGGGGTGCCGGTGCTTCCCGAGGTGTAGATCAGCGAGCTCAGCGTGTCGGGCGCCGATCCGTCGGGGACCCGGGGGAGCGGCGGCAGCGCCCTTCCCCGCTCGACGGTCGACGCCAGCGTGTCCAGGGCCACCCCGCGGCCCAGCGCCGCGAGTCGGGTGCGTGCGGACTCCAGTGCCTCCTGGTGGGCGGTGGCCTCGGGCCGGTGGCCGATGACCACGATCCTGCCCAACGAGGCGGCGTTCGCCGCGAGTTCGATCGCGACGTCCAGCTGGTCGACGTCCACCACGAGCAGGCGCGGTGCGGTCTGCTCGACGACGGGGGCCAGGTGCGCCGCCGAGGCCCCCGACTGCAGCGGGACGGACACCGCGCCGGAGCGGACACAGGCCAGGTCCGCCACGGCGTACTCGGCGCTCGTGGGCCCGAGGAGGGCGACGAAGTCGCCGGGGCCCAACGGATGTTCGGGGTGGTGGCGCCACTCGGAGGCCACCGCGCCCACCCGCTCCCGGAGTTCGCCGTAGGTGAGCGTGTCGAACCGCGGCAGGAGGCGCAGCGTGGTGCGGCCCGTCTCCGGGTCGGTGACCGGCTCGGTGGCGCGCTCGCCCAGGGCGGGACGGTCGGCGTACGCCTCCAGCACGGTGGCCACCAGCTCGGCGAGCGGCAGGTCGGGGCGGCGGATCGCCTCGGTGACGGCGTCCACGGGCGCGGTGTCGCGGAACTGAGGGTCGGTCGCGTACAGGTGGGCGCTTCGTCGGTCGGTACGCGCGTCGAGTTCGTCGGCGGGGAGGTGCGAGAGGGACACGAATGATCTCCTATGCGGCCGAGAAAATCCTGTTCAGGTGGACGGTGGTGCCGTTCGTACGGGGTGATCGGATCAGTCGGGAGGGCTGCGGGCTCAACGCTCCTCGGCCGCACGCGCGTCGGCGATCTCGTGGTCGCGGGTGAGCCGGACGATCGCGGCGGCGGCCTCGCGGGCGCCGCCCTCGTCCCGGGTCTCGATCGCGTCGACGAGCCGCCGGTGCAGGCCCCCGTGCTCCTCGGCGTGGGCGGCGTTCCAGGTCGGGCCCCCCAGGTGCGAGGTGAGCGCCGTGCCGAGGTGGTCGTACACCTCGATCAGCAGCTCGTTCCCGCTCGCCCGGACGACGGACCGGTGGAAGAGCGCGTCGACGTCCGTGGCCGCGGACGCGTCCTCGCCGGCGGCGGCCGCCTCGGCGTCGGCCAGCAGCTCCCGCAGCTGCCGCACCTGCCCCTCGCTGCGGCGCAGGGCCGCGGCGCCCGAGGCGTACTCCTCCAGAACGGTCCGCAGCTCCAGCACGTCGTCCCGCTTCGCGGAGCCCGCCCGCCGCACCATCACCGACTGGAGCTCGCTGGAGGAGCGCACATAGGTGCCGTCACCGGCTCTGGGCTCCAGCAGGCCGAGGTGCACCAGCGCACCGATCGCCTCCCGCAGCGTGCTGCGCCCGACCCCGAGCTCCTCGACGAGGGCCTGCTCCGGCGGGATCCGCGTCCCGACCGGCCAGCCCCCCGTCTCGATGTGCGAGCGGAGGCTCTCCACGAGCTGGGCGGACAGGCTGGCCGTGCGCCGCGGCGCGCTGATGCGTGTCATGGGAGGACCATATACAAACATCAGACATTTGAACATCGTCTCTTCGGCCCGGGGCCCCGGGCACGGAGCGTCACTCCTGGTAGCAGCACCCGCCGTACTCGTCGCAGTCGTACTCGATCCCGCCGTCGGAGCTGTGGGTGCGGCTCAGCCTCCGGTCGTCCACGGGGCAGATCGGGACGAAGGACGGATTGACCTGGAGGAAAGTCGAGTCCTTCAGGGAGAATACGGAATTGACGACGTCGAGGCCGTGTTCGCGGATCCCCTGCTGAATGAAGTCGAATGCGTCGTAGACATGGCCGCAGCCGCACGTGATCGGGGTGCACCTGAAATTCTTCACCCTGACGCCCAGCTCCACCCTGATCCTTTCGGCTTCCTCGGGGGATATCGGGCGGAGTCCTGTGCGGCGGATCCGCTCCGGAGTCCAGAACCGCTCCTTGACGAGCGCGGCCTGGGCGCGGGTCAGGTAGAACGAGGCCGTGGTGCCACTCGTGATCGTGGCGAGGACGATGTCCGCGACGGCTTCGTCGTTCGCTGAGGTCACCACCTTTCCGGTGGCGACCATTCTGTCGATTTCTGCTAGCAGCTTCATGGCGTCCACTTCCTTATTATCAGTATGCGACCTCCCGCAAGTGCTCACAACCACCAGGAGAATTACCGGCCGGCCGGTAAACGGGTTGCGGAAATCCCGGGCGGGGTGTCAGATTCCGGCTATGACGATTGTGCTGGGAACGCCGACCGCGGGCGGGGTGAGCGAAGCCATGGGCGCGCTGCGGGAGTGGCAGGACGACGGAGCGCCGATGCAGCTGCACGCGGGGGACATCGGCTGGAACTGTCGGTTCGGCACGGCTGAGACGGCCGCGGTGGTGCGGACCTGGAGCCGGGGCGGGCGGATCCTCGCCGTCGGGATGCTGGACTCGCCGACGGTGCTGCGGATGACGGTCGCCCCCGACGCCTTCCGGGACGAGGACTTGGCGCGGCGGCTCGTCGAGGACGTCTCGCTGCCGGAGCGCGGCGTGCTGCCGGAAGGCGCGGTGTCCGTCGAGGCGCCGCCGGGCCTGCTGCTCCACGACCTGCTGACCGAGGAGGGCTGGGGCGTCGACGAGCCGTGGACGCCGCTGTTCCGCGACCTCGCGCGGGCGGTGGAGGACCCGGGCGTACGGATCAGGGCGATCGGCCCGGAGCAGGCGCAGGACTTCGCCGACGTTCTGCGGTCGGCGTTCGGCACCTCGCGGCCGACGCGCGCGTACTGGCACGCGATGTCGGCGGGGCCGTTCTTCGCCGACGCCCGCTGCCTGGGCGCCTACGACGACCGGGGCAGCCCGGCGGCGGTGGTGACGGTCTGGTCGGCCGGCCCGGGGAGGCCGGGGCTGGTCGAGCCGATGGGCGTCCACGAGGACCACCGCGGTCGCGGCTACGGCCGGGCGATCACCCTCGCCGGGGCGGCCGCGCTGCGGGAGCTGGGCTCGTCGAGCGTTCGCGTGTGCACACCGAGCTCCAACGTCGGCGGCGTCGCCACGTACCGGGCGGCCGGGTTCGAGGCGCGGCCGGAGATCGGCGACCGGATCCGCAAGGCCTGACACCGCTACGGCCCGGGCCCTCCGGCCCAGGCCGTCGGCCGTCGGCCCGCCCGACGAGCCGGCCGGGCGCGCCCTCGTCCTGCCGACACCAACTGGTTCCGGGCGTGGGCCGGTTCAGCGGTCCGCCGCGGCCTGCCGCAGGGCGCGGTGGCTGGGGGAGCCCTCGGCCGCGGTCAGGACGACGAGTTCGAGATTGTGGGTGCCGGGGACGACGTAGGCGGTGTAGTCCAGGTCGAGCCGGCCGGCCCGGGGGTGGTGGAAGCCGTGGCTGCCGGTGGCCGGGCCGCGGACGTCGTGTTCCTCCCAGAAGGCGGCGAACCGGCTGCTGCGCGCCGTCAGTTCGGCCACGAGGCGGTTGCCGCGTTCGTTGTGGGGGTCGGCGGCCAGGGCGTGGCGCAGGCGGTGGACGTTGCCGCGTGCCGTCTTCTCCCAGTCGGTGAGGAGCCGGGGCGCCCGGGGGTCGCAGAAGACGAACCAGGCGAAGTTGCGCTGCTCGGGCCGGAGTTCGGCGTAGTCGAGGAGCAGCCAGGCCTCGGCGTCGTTCCAGGCGAGGATGTCGCGCATGGGGGTGACCACGTGGGCGGGCCACGGGGTGATCGAGGAGAGGAGCCGCAGGGTCGCCTCCGGCACGTCCGGGGCCACGGCGGCCGGGCTTGCCTGGTGGACGGGGTTTCCGGTGGCGAGGCGGTGGAGGTGGCGGCGGGCGTCGGCGTCGAGCTGCAGGGCGGTGGCGAGGGCGTCCAGGACCTCGGGGGAGGGGCGGCGCTGACGGCCCTGTTCGAGCCGGGTGTAGTACTCGGGGCTGATGCCGGACAGGGTGGCGACCTCGGCTCTGCGCAGTCCGTTCAGCCGCCGGGTGCTGGTGCGGGGCAGGCCGGCGGCCTCCGGGGTCAGTCGGGCCCGGCGGGTGCGCAGGAAGTGGGCCAGTTCGGGGAGTGCCGCTGATGGTGCCATGCGGCGAGTATCGGTCGCCTGGCGGCGCGGGGGGTAGCCCTGTCAGGGCCACCCCCGGCGGGGCCTGCCCGCGGCGGTGTCTCGTCGCGGTGCGCGCGGCGGCGCAGAGTGGCTGCCGGGGGCGCCGCGCGACGCGGGCGGCCCTGGTCGCCGACGGGCCGGTTCCGGTGTGTCGGCGCGTTCGCGCGTCCGTCGTTCCCGGAGCGCGTCCTTCGTCCTTGGAGTCCGTCCATGCCCGCACGTCCCGGCGAACCGCTCTCGCCTGCCCCGCCCATGCCCGTACGGCCCGGGGGACCGGAGTCCGCCGGCCCGGGGCCCGATGCCCCGCCGTCCGTCCGGTACGCGCCCCTGGCGGTGCTGAGCGCGGCGGCGGGCCTGGACGCCGGTGGTGTCGCCGTCCTCAACAGCGCCCTGCCCTCGGTGGGCGCGCGGTTCGGCACCTCGGCGCAGAACCTGTCCTGGGCGGTGACCGGCTACGCCCTCGCGTTCGCGGGGCTGCTGCTGTGCGGCGGGGCGATGGCGGACCGGCTGCGGCGTCGGCGGGTGCTGGTCGCGGGCCTGGTGACGGTGGCGGCGGGCGCCGCGCTGGCGTTCGCGGCGCCCGCGTTCTGGGCGGTCGTGGTGGGGCGCGTGCTGCAGGGCGCGGGGGCGGCGATCACCATGCCGGCGGCCACCGCCCTGCTGACCTCGGTCTATGCCGACGGGCCGATGCGTTCGCGCGCGCTGGGCGTGTTCTCCGCCGCGCAGGCGGGCTGCTACGGGGCCGGTCTGGTCCTCGGGGGCGTGGTCACCGGCGCCTTTGGCTGGCGCTGGGTGTTCGCGCTGCAGGCCCTGGCGGCGGCGGTCACCGCCGTGGCCGCGGTGCGGTGGCTGCCAGCGGGTGAGCGGCACCGCCGGGGCTCCCTGGACGTGACGGGGGCCGGGGTGCTGGTGGCGGCGATCGCCCTGACCGTCTTCAGCGCGGACCTGGCCTCCCGCCCCGGCGGCGGCCCGCTCGCGGCC
>NZ_LFVW01000354.1:0-8240 GCF_001182915.1 Kitasatospora sp. MY 5-36 | reverse complement strand
TGCTCGGCTCGTTGGTGCTGCTGGTCGCGGTCGGACTGCTGGGGCCGGTGGCGGCGCGGGTCCTGGCAGCGGTGCTCGGCGCCCCGGCGCGGGTGCTCGCGCCCCGGGCGGGCTGGCTGGCGGACGCCAACCTGCGCGGCTACGCGGCCCGGCTCTCCTCGGCGGTGGTGCCGGTCGCGCTGCTCGTCGGGCTCTCCGGCACCCTGCTGGTCCTGACCGGCACCGCCGAGCACGTCGTCCGGGCGACGGGCGCCGCGACCAGCGTCACCAAGCAGAGCGACATCTGGCTGCGCGAGGCGGAGCTCGGGATGCTGGTCTGCTTCGCGGCGGTCTCCACGGTCAACACCCTGGTGGCGCTGACCGCCGACCGGCGCCGCGAGTTCGCGCTGCTGCGCCTGGTCGGGGCGACGCGGCGGCAGCTGCTGCGGATGCTCGGAGTGGAGGCGGTCCTGACCACGGCGATCGGTGTGCTGCTGGGTGCGGCGGTGGCGGCCGCGGCCTCGGGGGCGTTCAGCCTGGCGGTGACGGGCTCGGTGGTGCCGGTGGTGCCGGGCGCGGCGTGCGCCTGGGTGGTGCTGGGGGCGGTGGTGCTCACGGTGCCGGGGATCGTGGGTACGGGGCTGTGGGCGGTCGGTGGTTCGGCGGTGGAGACGACGGGCGGGGAGCGGGGGTGAGGCGGAGGAGGCGGAGGCCGGTGTCCACGGCGGGTGGGCGCGGGGTCGGTGCCATGGCTGTCCGAGGGGCCGTGCGGACGGAAGGGCAGGTGGATGCGGTGGTCCGGGCGGGTCCTGGTGGATGCTGGGGGCCGGTCGGCGGCTGAATGCCGGTCGGTGAGTGCTGGTCAGTGATTGTCGGTGGGCGAGTGGTGAGGTGGACGGTGGCTGAGCGGCGGCGGTACCGGTCGGTGCGCGGTGGTGAACTGGCCTTCGCGGTGCTCGGGTTGCCGCTCGGGGTGCTCGGCGGCGTGTACGCCGTCGCCGTCCTCTACGCGGGGGCCTTGCTCTCGCTCACCGTGCTGGGCCTGCCGTTCGTGGCGGCCGCGCTGCTCGGGGCGAGGAGGCTCGGCGGGTTGCACCGGTGGCTGGTCGGGCGGCTGCTCGGGGAGGAGGTGCCTGCACCGCGGCCGCTGCCGCGTCCGGCCGGAGTGTTCGCGCGGGGCCGGGTGGTGCTGACCGATCCGGTGGCCTGGCGGGCGCTGCTCTACCTCTTCCTCCGGCTGCCGCTGGGCGTGCTCGGCTTCCTGGCCGTGGTCGGGCTCCCGCTCGGAAGCGTCTGGCTGGTGGGCTTCCCGCTCTGGGTGCGGATGATGGAGCCGGGCCCGAGGTCGATCGGCCTGCTGGACCTGGGCGCGATCCCGATCGGCCTCGCGGTGCTGGTCGCCGTACCAGCGGCGGTGCAGGCGCTCGGAGGGGCGAACCGCACGCTGGCCCGTACCCTGCTCGGGCCGGTGCGCTCGGACCAGCGGGTGCGTCAGCTGGAGAAGGCCCGGTCCATCCTGCTGGCCGAGGGCACCGACCGACTGCGGCGCCTGGAACGCGACCTGCACGACGGCACCCAGGCGCAGCTGGTCGCGCTCGCCATCACGCTGTCGCTGGCCGACGACGTGCTGGGGGCGGGCGCGCCGCCGGTGGGCCTTCCGCCGGTGGGCCTTCCGGCCGAGGGCGGCTCGGACGGGCCCGACCTCGGGCGGCTGCGGACCCTGGTCGACCGGGCCCGTGGGCAGGCCGAGGACACCATCACCGGTCTGCGCCGACTGACCAGGGGCATCCACCCGGTGGCGCTGGAGGGCGGGCTGGCCGAGGCGCTGCCGGGGCTGACCGCCACCTCGCCGGTGCCGGTCGACGTCCGGCTGGACCTTCGGGAGCGTCCGGAGGAGGTGATCGAGCGGGCCGTCTACTTCTGTGCGGCCGAACTGCTGACCAACGTGGCCAAGCACAGTGGCGCGCGGTCGGCGGAGCTGAGCGTGAGCGCCGCCGAGGGGAGGGTCCGGCTGACCGTGCGCGACGACGGGCACGGCGGCGCCGTGATCGGTGCGGGTACCGGGCTCACCGGCCTGGCCGAGCGGCTCGCGGTGCTGGACGGGACGCTGCGGGTGGACAGCCCGCCCGGCGGGCCGACGGCGGTCAGCGCCGAACTGCCCGGCCGGCTCTGACCGGTGGCCACGGCCCGGGCGGTCGGGGTCGCCGTCCCGGGAGGTGCTACCTCAGGAGGCGCCGCTCTCCGCGAGGTAGGCGAGCACGGCCTTGACCCGCCGGTTGTCGGCCTCGGTCGCGGGCAGGTCGAACTTGCCGAACACGGCGGCCACGTGCTTCTCCACCGCCCGCTCCGAGACCACCAGCAGCGTGGCGATCGAACGGTTGGAGTGCCCCTGCGCCATCAGCTCCAGCACCTCCCGCTCGCGCGGGGTGAGCGCGTCCACCCGGCTGCGCCGCCCGCCGTGCAGCAGACCGTTGACGATCTCCGGGTCGAGGGCCGTGCCGCCTGCGGCGACCCGGTGCAGCGCGTCGACGAACTCGGAGGTGCGGGCCACCCGCTCCTTGAGGAGGTAGCCGATGCCAGAGGCGCTGTCGGCCAGCAGCCGGGCCGCCCAGGCGGTCTCGACGTGCTGGGAGAAGACCAGGATGCCGACCTCCGGCAGGGTGGCCCGGATCTCCACGGCTGCTCGGATGCCCTCGTCGGTGTGGGTGGGCGGCATCCGGATGTCCACCACGGCCACGTCGGGCCGGTGTCCGGTGACGGCGGCGATCAGCTCGGGTGCCGTCCCGGCGGTGGCGACCACCGTGCACCCCCGGGCGGTGAGGAGTTCGACCATGCCGTCCCGGAGGATCACCGAGTCCTCGGCGAGGACGACGCGGAGCTGCTTGTCGATCATGCCGTCATTATCCGGGCCCGCCGCCGGGCCGGGGCACGGGTGGTGGAGGGGCCGGTCCGCCTTCAGGAAATCTTCAGTCCAGACTGGACAGTCCAGACTGATGAAATTACCGTGGAACCGTGACTGAGAAGCGAACCGTCCGTACCGCCCCGGCCGACCCCGCCGGGCCCGCCGGGTCCGCCGAAACCGTGGTTCCCGACAGCGCGGCGCTGGCCGCCCGTGAACTGCGCGCCGTCTTCAGCCGGCTGCGCCGCACCCTCCGGGAGGCGAGCGGCACCAGCGACCTGACGCCCTCCCAGACCGCCGTGCTCAGCCGGCTGATCAACGACGGTCCGGCCTCCGCCAGCGCGCTGGCCGCCGCCGAGCGGGTCCGTCCGCAGTCGATGGCCGCCACCCTCGCCGCGCTGGAACAGCACGGACTGGTCGGGCGCCGCCCCGACCCCGAGGACGGCCGCCGTCAGGTGGTCAGCCTCACCGAGGTCGGCCTGGCCCGGGTCGCGGACAGCCGCCAGGCCCGTGAGGAGTGGCTGACCCGGGCCATGGCGGAGCACTACACCGAGGCCGAGCGCGCCACCGTGCTGGAGGCGCTGGCCCTGATAGACCGGCTGAACCGGTGACGACCGGCCCGGCCGCCCTGCTCGCCCGGCTCCGGCCGCGCCGCCGGCAGCCCGCTCCGGACGACGGGTTCAACCGCCGGCTGATCGCGCCGATGGTGCTCGGCTCGGTGCTCAACCCGATCAACTCGTCGATGATCGCGGTGGCCCTGGTGCCCGTCGGCGCCGCCTTCGGCGCGCCGCCCGCCGAGACCGCCTGGCTGGTCACCGGGCTCTACCTGGCCACCGCCATCGGCCAGCCGGTGATCGGGCGGCTGGTGGACACCCACGGCCCGCGCCGGCTCTACCTCGCCGGGACGGCCCTGGTCGGCCTCGCCGGACTGCTCGGTGCGCTCGCCCCGTCGCTCGGGCTGCTGATCGCCGCCCGGGTGCTGCTCGGACTGGGCACCTCCGCGGCCTACCCCGCCGCGATGCACCTGACCCGCAGCGAGGCCGAGCGGACCGGGCGGTCCAGCCCCACCGGGGTGCTGACGGTACTGGCCGTCGCCAACCAGACCGTCGCGGTGGTCGGCCCCACCCTCGGCGGTCTGCTGATCGGCGCGGGCGGCTGGCGGACGGTCTTCGCCGTCAACGTCCCGCTGTCACTGGCCTGCCTGGCACTCGGTGCGGCCCGGCTACCCGTCACCGCCCGCCGCCCGGACCCTGCCGACGGCGGGGAGCGCCCCGGGCGTCCGGAACGCCTCGACCACCTCGGGATCGCGCTGTTCGCGGTCCTCCTGCTCGCCCTGATGCTGTTCCTGATGAAGCCCGACGCCGCTCGCTGGCACCTGCCGGTGCTCGCCCTCCTGGCAGCCGTCGCCTTCGTCCTCCGCGAGCGGCGGGCCCGCGCCCCCTTCATCGACCTGCGGGCGCTCGCCGGCAACCGCCCGCTGATCGCCACCTCCCTGCGCCAGGTGCTCGGCTACACCGCCATCTACGCCTTCCTCTACGGCTACACCCAGTGGCTGGAGGAGGGGCGCGGCCTGTCCGCCGCCACCGCCGGACTGGTGCTGCTGCCGCTCTCGCTGACCGCGCTCGCGGCCGCCGGAGCCAGCGGCCGCAGCCCGGGCGTCCGCGGCAAACTGCTGGTCGGCTCCGCCTGCCAGATCGCGGCCTGCGCCGCCCTGTTGCTGGTCCACGCGAACAGCCCGGGCGCCCTGCTGATCGGAGTCGGCGTGCTGGCGGGTGTCTCACAGGGGCTGATCGGGCTCGGCACCCAGACCGCCCTCTACCACCAGGCGGACCCCGCCGCCATCGCCTCGGCGGCCGGGCTGCTGCGCACCTTCATGTACCTCGGCGCCATGGCGGCCTCCGCCGCGAACGCCGCCTTCTTCCCGCACGGCGCCACCACGGCCGGCCTGCACCACCTCGCGCTGTTCATGCTCGGCGGCGCGGCCCTGCTCTTCCTCCTCACCGTGCCCGACCGTTCGCTGGGGCGGCTGGGAACACCTCCGCGGCAGCAGAAGTGACGGCCGATCCGTTCGCCTGGACGTACTGACCGCGACGGCGGGTGACGGGGTTCAGTGAGGGCCTTTCCGACTCGGTGCGGACTGCGACACCCGCACCGGCGCCCGGAAGGCCCTCACGCCACACCGTGACCACCGCTGACCTTCACCGGACGCTGCCGCCTTGCCGACCTCCCACACCCGGACCGCGCCACCGGCCACCCGGTGCGGCGCTACGAACGCGTCGCACCGGGTGGAGACGGTCGGGTTGCACCAGCTCGCGCTGTTCATGGTCGGCGGCGCGGCTCTGGTCGTCCTTCCCGCTGTTCCCGACTGATCGCCCGTGCGGCTTGGAACGCTGGCGCAGTAGTAGAGGTGACGATCGATCAAATCTCGTCGGGCAGGTTTCCGCGCCAGGCGTGGATGCCCGGGGAGAGTTCGACCACCTCGGCGGGGTAGGCGCTGCGGACGAGGCGGAGCAGGGTGCGTTGCTCGGCCAGCCAGTTCGGTGCGGGGGAGAGTACGACCCGGAGGGTGACGCCGGATTCCTCCGCGTCGGAGACGGTCACCCAGAGGCCGCCGGGGCGGCCGGGTTCGATGCGTAGCTCCGGTCCGTGTTCCTCGTCCAGCCAGCGGACCGCGGAGCCGCGGCCGAGTCGGTCCAGGGCGGTTTCCCACTGTCTGAGGTGGCGGTCGGTCACCAGGGTGACGAACTGCCCGCGTACCGAGTCCGCGGTGACGGTGATCTCGCAGTCCAGCCAGTCGTGTCCGAGCAGTGAGCCCGGCGCGTGCCGTCCGAGGACGCGTACGCGGACGTTCCGGCCGCCGGTCCGTCCGTCGCAGCCGGGGGCGTCGTCGGTGCCGGGGCGGTCGGCGAGTCTTATCAACTCGTTCTGCTGCGAAGGGACTTCACTCACGGCGGACTCCTGTTGGCAGCGGGATCCAGGGGGTGACATCCTCGCGCAGGTGTTCGCCCCGGTGCCAGTCCGGGAGCGGGGCGTTCCGGCCGGGGCCGGCCCGTGGTGGGCCCCCCGGAATCGGCTGGTGCCCGTGGCCGCAGCCCCCGCGGGCGTCGTCGGCACGCGGACGGCCCGCCGGACCGGGAGGGTCGGGCGGGCCGTTCGGGTGCTGCGAAGGGGTACTCCGGAGGTCGGTGCGGCGGCGGTCGTCGGGTCAGCGGTGGTCCGGGTGGCCGGTGAGCACGGTGGTGAAGATCGGTTCGCCGTGCTGGTGGCCGGTCACGGTGGTGGTGAGGGCGTCCGGGTCCCCGCCGGGGGTGTGCTGGGCGGTGATCGTGGTGGGCGCGTCGTGCTCGGCGTACCGGTGGAAGGTGGTGGCCGCGGCGGTCGGTGTGACGGTGGCCGGGCTGCTCAGCGCGTTGGCCGCCTGCCGGGCCGCCTCCAACAGCACCATGCCGGGGATGTGGTCGTTGGCGTGGTCGAAGAGGATCGGGTGCCAGAAGTCGGGGGTGAGGTGCCAGGTGCCGGGGGCGTCCGCCGGGGCCAGCAGGACGTCGCACGGGCGGAGCCGGCCGACCCGGGCCGGCGGGAGCGGCTCGGCGGTCACGGTCGGCGCCGCCGGGAGCTCGGCGGAGTGGCGGCCCCGGCGCAGCCGCTGGTAGGTGGAGTCCGGAACGGTGGTGAAGCGGGCGTAGCCGGTGGCGGCCAGCTGGGCGCCCCGTCGGACGACGGTCTCCAGCGTGAAGTCGACGGTGGTGCCGGAGCGGCGCGGCTGGGCGAGGAGCTGGACCTCCAGGGTGAGGTCGGTCGGCGCCGCACCGATCAGCAACTGCCGCGACCGGGTGGTGTAGTCGAGGTTCCACATCATGAACTTGTGGTCGAGCGGTACGCCGAACCGGGTGTGGGCGAGGTAGAGCCCGGCTTGGCGGATCGTTTCAGCAGCTTGGATCGGGTCGTGCCGGGTGCCGTCCGGGGTGCTGAAGAAGGTGTGCGCCCGCGGCCACTGCGCGGTGACGGCGAAGGTGGTGTCCGTGAGCTGTTCGCTGCCGGTGAGGAAGACCTCGGCGTGGCAGGCCCGGGGGACGTACTCCTTGGCGACGGGGCTGGTCAGGCGAGGCGCCGGGGCTGCTGCGGCCGGGCCGGGGATCGTTCCGGAGTCCGTGCCGGTGGTGAGGACGGATGCGGGCGTACGGAAGGCAAGCAGAGTCATGGGGAGCGCTCCGAAAGGCCGTGACGGGCGGGGTGGGCTGCTCAGGGCTCGTAAGATACGTACCTACCGGTTTGGTTTTCAAGGAGCCAGAACAAAGGTTCGTCGGCGGCCGAGCGTGGTCGGACGGGCACGGTGGGTGGGTGTCGATCACTGCCCGGAGATCGGCTCCGGCGGGTGAACCTCGTTGACCTGTGGGGATGTCGGCGCATGGGCTTGACAGGTTCATGGCCATTATGTGGTCGTTCGTTGCCATCCCGGCCACAAGTGAGAGCTGGTGTTCCGGTTAAGGGGGCTGGCGGTGAGATGTCGGCCATCTGTTCGTCTCATACCGTCTACGCGGTTTTAGTCCGCTCGAGAACGGCCCTATGTGACCTGGGACGCAGGGATCCCCGCCGACCTCGGCGGGTAAGATACGGGGTGTTTGGTTTTGTTTGCCGAGCGTTTCGGGTGGGGTGGTTGCGGTGGTGCGACAGGAACGGGCGGTCCGGACGCGTCGGCTGATCCTGGAGGCGGCGGCGTCGGTCTTCGACGAGTACGGGTACGAGGGGGCGACGATCGGTGCGGTCGTGGCTCGCGCCGGAGTGACCCGGGGCGCGGTGTACTTCCACTTCGCCTCCAAGCGGGAGCTCGCCCAGGGGGTCGTCGAGGAGCAGTTCGGCCGGGACGAGATTCCCGAACGGCACTGCAAGCTCCAGGAGTTCGTGGACCTCGGGATGGTGGTCGCCCATCTCATGCCGCGCGACCCGGTGTTGAGCGCCGGCGCGCGGCTCTCCCTCGGCCAGGACGTGTTCGGCGACTTCAGCGGCGGCGCGGCGCCCGGCTGGATCCAGCGGGCCGAGACCGTGCTGGAGACGGCCGGCCGGCGCGGCGAACTGCTGCCCCAGGTGGTGCCCGCCGAGACGGCGTGGCTGGTCACCGGGGCCTGGACGGGCGTGCAGATACAGTCCCAGAAGATGTCCGGCCGGTCGGACCTGGAGCGCCGGGTCGCCTCGCTGTACCAGCATGTGATGCCCAGCATCGCGGTGCCCGGGGTGCTGGCCACGCTCGACCTCGCGGCGGACCGGGGCGGCCGGGTGGTCGCGGAGCTGGCGGCGGCCCGGGCGGCCGAGGCGGAGGCCGGGGCGGCTGCGGGCGGGGCGGTCGGGACGGGTGCGGGCGGGG
>NZ_LFVW01000353.1:0-4094 GCF_001182915.1 Kitasatospora sp. MY 5-36 | reverse complement strand
GGGCGGGGCCGGTCCGGCCTGAGTCGGGGTGATCCGGGCGGGCTCCGGGCGGTTCCGAGTGGTTCGCGGGGGTCTCGGGCGAAGCCGTTCGAGGCCGGACCGGCGGTCCGGTGTCCTACTCCCACGGGCTTGCTCCGCCCAGAAACAAACAGCGCGTTCGGTTTTGTATTGACAAACCGTCTGTCCTGTTTTTGGATAGGTGTCGGGTGCTCGACCGACCTTCCAGCGGACCTGCGCGGACGGTGAGCAGCGGAGCGCCTGCCCGACCGGCGGCCGTCGGGGCCGCCGATCCGTCTGGATGTGGGGTGGTCGTCGTGGAGATCCGCGTGCTGGGGGTCTTGGGGGTCCGACTGTGCGGGGTTTCGGTGGTGCCCTCGGCGCCGAAGCCTCGACAGGTGCTCGCCCTGCTGGCGTTACGGGCCGACCAGGTCGTCCCGGCGAGCGTCCTCGCCGAGGAACTGTGGTCCGGCCGTCCGCCGCGCAGCGCCCGCACCACCGTGCAGACCTATGTGCTCCAACTGCGCGACCTCATCGACCGGGCGCTCGCCCAGGGGGACGGCGGCCCGGGAGCCTCCTGCGCGAAGGACGTCCTGGTCACCTCGGCCGGCGGCTACATGCTGAACAGCGGTGGCGGGCTGGTCGACCTCCAGGAGTTCGACCGCCTCGCCGGGCACGGCTACCGTGCCATGGACGGCGGCGACTTCCCGCTCGCCGCCCGCCAGTTGGGCGAGGCGCTCGCGCTGTGGCGCGGCCCGGCCTTCGCGGACGTCCCGGTCGGCGGCCAACTCGCCGTCGAGGTCAGGCGGTTGGAGGAGACCCGGCTCTGCGCGCTGGACCAGCGGATCGAGGCCGACCTGCGCCTCGGCCGGCACCGGGTGCTGCTCGCCGAACTCACCGTCCTGGTCGACCGCTACCGCACCCACGAGAGCCTGCACGGCCAGTACATGATCGCGCTGCACCGCTCCGGCCGCCGGGGCGAGGCACTGGAGGCCTACCAGCGCCTGCGGAACACCCTGGTGCGGGAGTTGGGCATGGAGCCGTCCGCGGCACTGCGGCGACTCCAGCGCTCCATCCTGCTCGCCAGCCCGGAACGCCCGGACCAGGAGCAGCCGGGCGTGCTCGCCGAGGGAGCAGTCGCCCGAACCGCCCGCCTCACCCGGGTCGGCTGAGCCCGGCCCGCGACGTCGCCGCCCGACCGCTCCCGACCACACCGGGCAGCGACGGGCGGCGACGGGCAGCGACGGGCGGCGCGGGGTGGCGGCGGAACCGGTGGCCGGCCGGCGGGCGCGTCGGTCAGTCGGTCAGCACGCCGGTGTTCTGGCAGGCGTGCAGCAGCCACCGCCCGTCGTCCTGCCTGGTCATGACGTACAGCGGTGCACCCTCCGAGCCGCCGTCCGCGTCGCCGTTCGCCGAGTGGTAGACCTGGCGGACCTTGACGGCGGCCACGTCGGGGCGGAGGAACTGGATGTGCACCGGCTCGTACGTGACCCGGCCGTCCCAGGTCGCGGCGGGCAGGACGGCTCGGGTGAACTCGGCGATCGCGTCCAGGCCGAGGAGGACCTTGCCGTGCGCGGTGGTCCAGAGCGCCTCGGGGTGGAAGAGGGCGAGGAAGGCGTCCGGCTCCTTGGCACGTTGGGCGCGCTCGACGGCGGCCACGACCTGCTCGATGGCCGCGATGTCCGCGAGCTCGGTGTCGGAGGGAGCGGTGTCGGAGGGAGCCGCGTCGGAGGGACCGGCGTCGGAGGGGGCGCTGCCGGAAAGGGCGGTGTCGGCGGGCGCGGGCGTTGCGGATTCGGTGTTCATGAGGATCACCCTGGGACCTCAAGTTCCCTTGAGGTCAAGCCCGTCGGGGCACCTCGGGGCGCAGCGCCAGGTAGGTGTCGAGGCGGGCCGAGGCGGTGAGCATCGCGAGCCCCCGGGTGGTGAGGCGCTGTTGCCAGCCGTCGAGGGCGGCGGCCAGTTCACCGGTGCCGCCCGCCGTGCGGATCTGCCGCAGCACGGTGGCGACGCGGTCCAGCAGGTAGCCGCCCCGGCGGAGCAGGTGGGCGAGTTCGGCGTCGCGGACGTCGGCCGGGAGGTAGCGGCGGTGGCCGGTGGCGCGGTCCCGGGCGGGGGTCAGGATGCCGGCGGCCTCCCAGGCCCGCAGGGTCGCGGGGGTGACACCGAGCCGGTGCGCGACCTCGCCGACGGAGCGGGGGCCGGGCAGCGCGGGAAGGGCGGGGCCGGGCGTGGCGCCGTCGGTCAGGTGGCCGACGGCCGCGCGGACGGCGGCGAGGGTCTCCCGGTCGCGCAGCAACTGGGCGTGGCCCCGGTCGAGTTCGGTGAGGGCGTCGCCGAGCCGGTCGGCGTGGACGGCGGTCATGACCGAGCCGGCGGTCGCGTGCCCGTACGCCGGGACGAGGGCGAGGTAGGCGCGCAGGGCGGCCGCGTGCGGCTCGGTGTAGATCCGGTACCCGGTGGGTGTGCGGTCGGCGGGCGGGAGGTAGCCGTCGCGCTCGTAGTTGCGGATGGCCTGGGTCGAGATGCCGTGCTCGCGAGCGAGGTCGGCGGGTCGCATGGTCGTCTCCGTTCGGGGTCGGGCGGGCGTTCGGAGTCGGCCGATGGTTCAGGGCCGTTTGAGGCTTTCGGCCACAGTTGGGCAATGCCTGGGCGGTGGTGGAGGGAAAAGTTTCAACCGATCTTTCAAGGATACGCTTGAGGCTCATGAACCAGGACATCAACGATTTCGTCCCCCCGGCGTGCGAGCTTCTGGGCCTCGGTGAGCCGACGCACCAGGAGCCGGCGTTCGGGCGGGTCCGCAACGAGCTGTTCGCCCGGCTGGTCGACCGGGGCTTCCGGTCGATCGCCCTGGAGACCGACCGGGTGGCCGCGTTCGCCGTGGACGCCTACGTCCGGGAGGGTGTCGGCACCCTCGACTCGGCGCTGGAGGAGGGCTTCACCCACGGTTTCGGGGAGCTCGAGCCCAATCGCCGACTCGTCGCCTGGATACGGGAGTTCAACCGGGACCGGGCGTCCGGTGCGCAGCTGTCCTTCCATGGCTTCGACATCCCGACCGAGAACACCAGCGCCCCCAGCCCGCGCCGCTACCTCGAACACGCCCGCGACTACCTGGGGCTCGACCTCGACCTCGCCGGGGTGGCGGGCGAGGACGAGCGCTGGAGCCGCACGGAGGCGGTGACGGATCCGGCCCGGTCGCCGGGTGACAGTGCCGAGGCCGTGCGGCTGCGCTGCCTCGCCGACGACCTCCTCCTCCAACTCCACATGCGGGCACCGGCATTGATCGCCAAGACCTCGTCCGCCGAGTGGTACGCGGCCCGCACCCGGCTGACCGCCGGGATCGGACTGCTGCGCTACCACGCGCAGTCGGCGGTCCGGGGCCTCGACCAGAGCGCCCGGATCAGCGCCCTGTCCGGCGTGCGGGACGCGCTGATGGCGCAGAACCTCCTCGACATCCGCGCGATCGAGGCCGAGCGCGGACCGACCCTGGTCTTCTCCCACAACCTGCACCTGCGGCGGAACCCGAGCGCCTGGTCGTCGGGCGAGCTGGACTGCCGCTGGATCGGCGCGGGCCACATCGTGGGCACGCTGCTGGGCGACCGGTACGCCTTCGTCGCCGGGAGCCTGGGGCGCAGCGAGGCGATCGGGCTGGCCGAGCCGGCGCCGGGGACGTACGAGGCCCACCTGCAGGGGCGGGGCGCGGCCTGGGAGTTGACGGACACGGCGCTGCCGGCCGGGGTCCGGACGCGCACCGACACCGTCCCGCGGCAGGGCTACTTCCCGCTCGACCGGGAGGTGCTCGACGGTGCGGCCGCGCTGCTGCACATCGCCGACGGCGCGGCGGTACCGGCCGGAGCCTGAACGGGGGCCGGAGCCTGAGCGGCGGCCGGTCCCGGGTAGGCCCGCCGCAGGTGGGCCACCAGGGCGGCGGTCGGCGGTGAGGCGGGCTGCCCGGTCGGCCAGGTGAGCGCGATCCGGACCCGGGGGACGGGTCCGGTGAGCGGGCGCACCCGCAGACCGGGCAGCGGGCCCGGGTCCGGCAGGACGGCGACGCCCAGCCCGTGTGCGGCGAGTTCGGCCAGCTGCGGTGGCGCGGC
>NZ_LFVW01000352.1:0-12362 GCF_001182915.1 Kitasatospora sp. MY 5-36 | reverse complement strand
CGGCGAGCCGGCGGAGAGGTCCCTGCCGCAACGGGGCGAGGAGCGGCCGACGGCGCTGGTGTACCGGGGGCCGGCCGCCTGCGACGGGTGCCCGGAGGCGGCGCGGGGGCTGCTGGAGCGGGCCGGGTTCGCGGTGCGGTTCATCGGGCCCCGGGAACGGGTGCGGTTCGGCCCGGCGGCGCTGGCCGACGCGGCGGTGTACGTGCAGCCGGGCGGCACCAACGGGCAGGAGGTGGGCACCGCGTGGGACCTGCTGGCCCGCGAACCGGGCTTCTCCCCGGACCTGGTGCGCGCCTACGTGCGCGGCGGCGGCCGCTACCTGGGGCTGTGCATGGGCGGCTACCTGGCCGGCGACCCCGGCTTCGACCTCCTGCCCGGCGACTCCGGCGAGTACATCCGCTCCCCGGACGCCACCGTCACCGACGAACAGGACGGCCTGGTCGACGTCCTGTGGCGCGGCCGCCCGCAGCGGATGTACTTCCAGGACGGCCCGTACTTCGACGTCGACGGCCCGGGCACGGACGTCCTCGCCCGCTACCCCAACGGCCGCACCGCCGCCGCCGTCGCCCCGTACGGCCGGGGCCGGGTCGCGGTCAGCGGCCCGCACCCCGAAGCCCCGGCCGACTGGTACGGCGACTACGGGCTGCCCGACCACTCCGCCACCGGCCTCACCCTCGGCGAGGACCTGCTCCACGCCCTGACCGCCCCCGCCCCGACCACCGGCCCCACGCCCACGCCCACGCCCACGCCCTGAGCCTGACGCCGGACCGGCGGTGCGAAGCGGGTACCCGGTGGCGGCAACGGTCGGCCCCTGCCCCCGGCAGTGCGCCGGGGGCAGGGGCGCGCGGGGGCGGGCGGGCCGTCAGCCGTGCGAGAAGGTGATCCGCGGCAGTACCCGGTCCAGCCAGCGGGGGGTGTGCCAGGCGGCGTGCCCGGTCAGGCACAGCAGGACGGGGAGCAGGACGAGGCGGACCAGGGCGGCGTCGAGGAGGACGGCGGTGCCGAGGACGATGCCCATCTCCTTGGGCGGGAGCGGGCCGGACAGGGCGAAGGTGAAGAACACCGCGACCATGACGCCGGCGGCGGCGAAGACGACCCGGCCGGAGTGGGCCAGGGCCCCGGTCATGGCGGCCTTGGGGTCGCCGGTGCGTTCGTAGTGCTCCTTGGCGGAGGCGAGGAGGAAGACGGTGTAGTCCATCGCGATGGCGAAGATCATCGCGAAGAAGAACACCGGTGCCCAGCCGTCCAGGAAGCCCTGCGGGGTGAAGCCCAGCAGGCCGGCTCCGTGGCCGTCCTGGAAGACCAGGCGGGCGACGCCGAAGGCGGCTCCGGTGGACAGCAGGCTGGCGGCGGTGCCGAGGGCGGCGATCAGCGGGGCGCGCAGGGCGGCGAGCAGCAGCAGGAAGCCGAGGGCCATGACGACGCCGATGACCAGCGGGGTCTTCTCGGTGAGCAGGTGCTGCAGGTCGAGGTTCTCGACGGCGGCGCCGCCGACCATGGTGTCGGCGGGCAGTTCGGCGCGCAGGGTGTGGACGGTGCCGGAGAGGTCGGGGCTGGAGGGGTCGACGGTGGGCACGGCCTGGATCATCGACCAGCCGGACCCGTCGGCGGCGGCCTGGGCGGGCATGGCGGCGGCGATTCCGGGGGTGGTGGCGACCCGGGCGGCGACCTCGGCGGCGCGGTCGGTGGGGGTGAGGATCTGCAGGGTGCCGGGGGCGCCGGGGCCGAAGGCCTGCTGGACGGCGGTGTAGCCGGCGCGGGCGCTGGCGTCCTCGGGCAGGACGGTGATGGACGGCATCGCGGTGCGCAGTCCGATGACGGGGGCGGCGAGGGCGATCAGCGCGGCGAGGGCGAGGGCGCCGTAGCGCAGCGGGTGCTTCCAGAGGCGTTCGCCCCAGGCGGCGAAGCGCGGGGAGGCGGGTGGGGGGGACTTGGTCCAGGGCAGGGAGAGGGCGTCGACGCGGTGGCCGAGGCGGCCGAGGACGGCGGGCAGCAGGGTGAGGGTGGCGGCGAGGACGAACAGGACGGCGAGCATGATGCCGCCGGCCATCGAGCGGAACGCCGGGGAGGGGACGAGCATCACGGCGGAGAGGCTGACCAGGACGGTGGCGCCGGAGAGCAGGACGGCCTTGCCGGCGGTGTCCATGGTCTCGGCGACGGCGCGCACGGCTCCCTCGTCGGAACGGCCGGCGGAACGGCCGTCGGCCCGGCGGACGGCGCGGAAGCGCATGACGAGGAAGAGCGCGTAGTCGATCCCGAGGGCCAGGGCGAACATCATGGCGAAGTTCATCGCCCAGACGGACACCGGGAAGAGGTGGCTGATCAGGACGAGGGAGCCGGCCGAGGCGGCGAGGCCGGCCATGGTGAGCAGCAGGGGCAGTCCGGCGGCGACGAGGGAGCCGAAGGCGAGTACCAGGATGGCGAGGGTGACCGGCCAGGACATGACCTCGGACTTCATCATGGCGTCGTGGTTGGCCTTGTTGAAGTCGCTCCACAGGACGGAGGCGCCGGTGGCGTGGACGCTGACGCCGTCCGTGGACAGGGCGCCGAGCGGTCCCTTGAGGTCGTCGGCGGCGCGGACCATGTCGTCGGGCGAGGCGGCGGCGCCGGCGAGCAGGACGGCGGTGCGGCCGTCGGGGCTGATGGTGGCGCCGGGCTGGGGCGTGAGGACGGTGGACACCCGCGGGTCGGCGGCGGCGAGGTCGTGCGCCTCGGTGATCACCTTCTGGACGGCCGGGTCGGTGACGGGGCGGTCGGCGGCGACGACGATCTGGATCGCGGAGGAGGCGTTGCCGGCGAAGTGCTGCTCGGCGAGTTCGCGGACCTGGACGGACTGGGAGCCGTCGGCCTGCCAGCCGGCGCCGGACAGCGCGCTGGTGACCTTGGGGGCGAAGGCGCCGAGGCCGATGACGACGATCAGCCAGCCGACCAGGACGGCCTTGAAGTGCCGGGTCGACCACACCCCGAGGCGGCCGAGCGGCCCGGGTCGGCCGTTCTCGGGGGCGCCGCCGCTGCCGGGGGCGTCGGGGGGCGGGGCGGCGGGCCGTACGGCTTCGGCGGGGCGGTTCACGTGGTGCTCCGTTCTCGGGCGCCGGGGAGGTCCGGAGGCCCGAAAAAATACGGGTGGGGGTATCTCGACCAGCGACAACAGCACCCGTCCCGCCTTTCATTCCGCCCCGGCCGCCCCTACCCCGACGACCTCGGCCCCGGCCCCGGCCGCCCCGGCCCGCCGGCCGCCCCCCGCCGGCTAGCCGATCACCGCGTCCACCTCGACCTCCACCAGCCAGCGCTCGTCGATGAAGCGCGACACCTCCACGAAGGTGGTGACCGGGCGGATCTGCGCGAAGCGCTCGCCGTGGGCGCGCGCGGCCTCCCGCCACTGGCTCATGTCGGTGAGCATGACGCGGGTCCGTACGACGTCCGTGAGGGTGGCGCCCGCCTCCCGCAGGGCGGCCTCGGCGATGTCCAGGCAGCGGACGGTCTGGGCGTAGACGTCGCCCTGGCCGACCGTCGTGCCCTCCTCGCTGATCGGGGCGGTGCCCGCGACCGCGACGTGGTTGCCCTTGCGCACGGCGCGGGAGAAGCCGATCCGCGGTTCGAGGGGCGAGCCGGAACTGACTGTCTGTCGAGTGCTCTCCATCGCACCATGGTGCCGCACTAGTGCACCCGTCGGGCCGTCTGCCCGCACGAACGCCCCCGCGCGCCGCCGGACCTGCCCCGGAGCACCTCACCGCACTAGTGCACCAGTCTCAAATAGCCCCACGGCAAGGCTTGTTGGCGCCGACGCGTACGGCGTACATTCGGCGGCATGGAACACCTGGACCACCCGACGGGCACCGATGCCCCCGCCACCGACGTCCTCGTCTCCGGCGCCGGGATCGCCGGCCCCGCCCTCGCCTACTGGCTGCGCCGCCACGGCTTCACCCCCACCGTCGTCGAGCGCGCCGCCGGCCCGCGCCCCGGCGGGCAGGCCGTCGACCTGCGCGGCGCCGGGCGCACCGTGATCGAGCGGATGGGGCTGATGGAGCGGGCCCGCGCGCTGCGCGTCGAGCAGCACGGCATCGCCCTGGTCGACCGGCGCGGGCGGGCCACCGCCCGGATACCCGTCGGGCTGTTCGACGGCGAGGGCATCGTCTCCGAGATCGAGATCCTCCGCGGCGACCTCGCCGACCTGCTGCGCGAGGCCACCGACGGCGTCGAGTACCTCTGGGACGACACCGTCACCGCGCTCGACCAGGACGCCGGGGGCGTCACCGTCACCTTCGAGAACGCCCCCGCCCGCCGCTTCGCCCTGGTCGTCGGCGCGGACGGGCTGCACTCCGCCGTCCGCCGCCTCGCCTTCCGCCCCGGCAACGGCGACGGCGACGGCACAGACGGCACCGAAGGCGCCCACTACCGGCCGCTCGGCGGCTGCCACGCCTGGTTCACCGTCCACGACCCCGCCCTCGCCCGCGAGCTCGACGGCTGGTTCCTGATGTACAACGCCCCCGGCGGCCTGGTCGCCGGCGCCCGCCCCGGCCGGCTGCCCGGCGAGGTCAAGGCCTCCCTCGGCCTGCGCCGCGCGCCCGCGGCGTACGACCGCCGCGACACCGCCGCCCAGCGGCGCCTGCTCGCCGAGCGCTTCGCCGGAGCCGGCTGGGAGGTGGACCGGCTGCTCGCCGGGATGCGCACCGCCGGGGACTTCGCCTTCGACACCTTCGGCCAGGTCCACCTCGACCACTACAGCCGCGGCCGCGTCGCCCTGCTCGGCGACGCCGGGTACAGCCCGAGCCCCCTGACCGGCCTCGGCACCAGCCTCGCCCTGGTCGGCGCCTACCTGCTGGCCGGTGAACTCGCCGCCGCCGCAGGCGACTTCCGTACCGCCTTCGCCCGCTACGAGGAGCTGATGCGCCCCTACGCCACCCGGGCCCAGGAGCTGCCGCCCGGCGGCCTGGGCGGCTACGCCCCGGACAGCGCCCTGGCGATCCGCCTGCGTGCCGCCTCCATGCGCTGGATGGGCCGCTGGCCGCTGCGCCCCGTGCTGGCCGCCCAGTTCGCCAAGGCCGGTGACATCGCCCTGCCCGACTACCCGCTGCCCGATCGCACGCTGCCCGCCCGGACCGCCTGAGCCTCAGGCCGCACGCCCCCGCCCGGCTACGCCGTGCGCGGCTGGTTGAAGCGCAGCATGTTGCCCGACGGGTCGCGGAAGGCGCAGTCGCGCACCCCGTAGGGCTGGTCCATCGGCTCCTGGAGGACCTCGGCGCCGGCCGCCCGGATGCGCTCGAAGGTGGCGTCGCAGTCGTCGGTGCGGAAGATGACGCCGCGCAGCAGGCCCTTGGCGAGGAGTTCGGCGGCGGCCCGGCGGTCGGCCTCGGAGGCGTGCGGGTCGGCCAGCGGGGGCTCCAGGACGATCTCCACGCCGGGCTGGTCGGGCGAGCCGACGGTGACCCAGCGCATGCCCTCGAAGCCGACGTCGTTGCGCACTTCGAAGCCGAGGACGTCGCGGTAGAAGGCGAGCGCCCGGTCGTGGTCGTCGACGGCGATGAAGCACTGCGCGAGTTCGATGCTCATGCCCGTCACGCTACGGGAGCACCGGGGCCGCCGTCGCTCCCGTTCCCCTTCGCCCCCTTGGCCTCCTTGGCCTCCTTGGCCTCCTTGGCCTCCGCGCGCCGCACCGGGCGGGTGCCGATCTTGGCGACGCAGGCCGGGATCGCCGCGCCCTGCTCGTGGTCGCGGGCCCGGTAGGCGCTGGGGCTCTGCCCGACCAGCTCGGTGAAGCGGGTGCTGAAGGAGCCCAGCGAGGTGCAGCCCACCGCCATGCAGACCTCGGTCACGCTCAGGTCCCCGCGCCGCAGCAGCGCCTTGGCCCGTTCGATCCGGCGGGTCATGAGGTAGGTGTACGGGGTCTCGCCGTAGGCGGCGCGGAAGCTGCGCGAGAAGTGGCCGGAGGACATCAGCGCGGTGCGGGCCAGCGCCGGCACGTCCAGCGGCTGCGCGTACTCGCGGTCCATCCGGTCCCGGGCCCGGCGCAGCCGCACGAGGTCGTCGAGCGGCACGCGGCCCGCGGGCGGGGACGAGGTAGAAGACGGGGACGAGGACGGGGACGACACACCGGCCACCGTACCGACTGCCACCGACAGACGGCGTCCGGCCGATCCGTCCACCCCGTCCCCCGCCCGGCGCAGCCCGCTCGCGCCCGCCCCGCCGCGCCGACCACCCTGGAGCGGGGGCCGGACGGCGGAGAGGGCGACAGGGGTGGACGGCGAGGACGAGCAGCCCACCGCCCCGCGCGCGCCCGGCAACCGGGCGGTGGTGCTCGGTGTGCTGGCCGCGACCGTCGCCGTGCTGCTCGTCCAGGCGGTCAGCGGCACC
The DNA here is from genome assembly GCF_001182915.1 of Kitasatospora sp. MY 5-36. Taxonomy (NCBI): domain Bacteria; kingdom Bacillati; phylum Actinomycetota; class Actinomycetes; order Kitasatosporales; family Streptomycetaceae; genus Kitasatospora; species Kitasatospora sp. MY 5-36. Next base: position 6,011 of record NZ_LFVW01000352.1, on the reverse strand, counting down.
AGTGCCCGCCTGGTGCTGCTGCTGGTGTTCCTGCCCGCGCTGCTGGCGGGCCTGGGCACCGTGGCCCAGACGGTGGCGGCCTCGGTGTGGGTGACCGCCGTGGTGGTGGCCCACTCGGTGCTGTTCCCGCCCGGGGACCTGCCGGCCCGCCTGGGCACCCTGCTGGGCGTGGTCGCCGCCGAGGCCGCCGTGATCGGCCTGTGCGCGCGGCGGGTGCGGCGCGAGCGGCAGCTGTCGCGGATGCGGCAGGTCGCCGTCGCCCTCCAGCGCCAGCTGCTGCGCCCGCTGCCCGTCACCACCCCGGACGTGCGCCTGGACGGGCTGTACCGGCCGCTGGAGCAGGACGCCATGGTCGGCGGCGACCTGTACGACGTCGCCGACACCCCGCACGGCACCCGGGTGCTGGTCGGCGACGTCCAGGGCAAGGGCCTGCTCGCGATCGGGACGGGCTTCGCGGTGCTGAGCGCCTTCCGGGAGGCGGCCTTCCGCGAGCCGCGGCTGACCGCCGTCGCCGACGCCCTGGAGGCGGCGGTGGAGCGGCACAACGCCTACGCGGAGCAGAGCGGCGAGCAGGAACGGTTCGTCACGGCCACCGTGCTCTGCGTCCGCGCCCCGGACAGCAACGACGGGGGCACCGACGACGAGGGCACCGACGACGGGGGCCGCGCCACCGAGGTGCGGGCCGTCAACTGCGGCCACCTCTCCCCCTACCTGCTGCGCCCCGACGGCCGGGTGGAGCCCGTCCCCCTGGACGCCGGGCTCCCGCTCGGCCTCGCCGCCCTGGCCGCCACCGGCGAACCGCGCCCCGAGCGGCGTTTCACGCTGCCCGGGGACGGGGTGCTGGTGCTGCTCACCGACGGCATCACCGAGGCCCAGGACGCCTCCGGCGCGTTCTACCCGGTCGAACGGGGCCTGGCCGACCTCGCCGCCGTCCCCGCCGACACCCTGCCCGAGGCCCTGGACCGGCGGGCCCGGCGCTGGAGCGGCGGGAGCAGCCGCGACGACGTCACCGTCCTCGCCCTGCGCCCCGCCCCGGAACCGCCGGCCCGGTAGCCCGGTAGCCGCCCGGGACGGGCCGAACAGGGCCGTACGGGGCTGTACACGGCCGTACGGGGCCGTTCGGGACCGTCCATGGGGCCGTCCGGCCCTTGACCCCCGGCTGCGGGCTCCACCTGCGGCGATCTAGGGTGCAGGCATGATCCCCACACCGATACCCAGCCCCGAGCCCACCCGGCTCGACGGTCCGACGGACGACTTCCTGACCGACCCCGCCCAGGCGCTGCGGGTGATGATGCAGGGCAACGCCCGGTTCGTGGCGGGCAACCCCGAGCACCCCAACCAGGACGCCGGGCGCCGCGCGGCGCTCGCCCCGGCGCAGCGGCCCTTCGCGGTGCTGTTCGGCTGCTCGGACTCCCGGCTGGCCGCCGAGATCATCTTCGACCAGGGCCTGGGCGACCTCTTCGTGGTGCGCACCGCCGGGCACGTCACCGGCGCGGAGGCGCTGGGCAGCATCGAGTACGGGGTGAGCGTGCTGGACTGCCCGCTGGTGGTGGTGCTGGGGCACGACTCCTGCGGTGCGGTGGCGGCGGCGCTGGACTCCCTGGAGCAGGGGCAGCTGCCGGGCGGTTTCGTCCGGGACGTGGTGGAGCGGGTGACCCCGAGCGTGCTGTCCGCCAGGGCGGCGGGCATCGAGGACCGGGACGGGATCGTGGACGAGCACATCCGCCAGACCGTGGACCTGCTGGTGGAGCGCTCGCAGGCGCTGGCGGCGCGGATCGCCGAGGGGAAGGTGGCCGTGGTGGGCCTGTCCTACCGGCTGCGCGACGGCCGGGCCCGGCTGGTCTCCGCCCGGGGGCCGGTGGGCTGACGGCGGGCCGGCCGCGTCCCGCCCGTCGCCGGGACGGGGACGCCGTCCTCGGGAAACCGGAGTCGCATCCTCCGGAACTCGATGTCCGATCACCGCCAGCGCCCCCGTCCGGGCGGCGGCAGAGTCGGTGACCGGCAACGATTCCCCATTTCCCGAGGACGGCAGGCTCCCGTGCACAAGGCCATCGATCTCAAGGTCCTGTACTTCGGCACCCCCGTGGTGCTGATCGGCTCGCGCAACGAGGACGGCAGCGCCAACCTCATGCCGATGTCCTCGGCCTGGTGGCTGGGGCAGTCGTGCGTGCTCGGCCTGGGCGACAGCTCGCAGACCGCCGAGAACCTGCGGCGCGAGGGCGAGTGCGTGCTCAACCTGGCGTCCTCCGCGCAGGTGGACGCGGTGGACGCCCTCGCGCTGCTGACCGCCAAGCCGCGGATCGCCGAGTACCGGCTGCGGCAGGGCTACCGCCACGAGCGGCGCAAGTTCGAGGCCGCCGGGCTGACCGAGGTGCCCGGCGAGCTGGTGCGGGCGCCGCGCGCCGCCGAGTGCCCGGTGCAGCTGGAGTGCCGGGTGGAGTCGGCGACGGCGCTGGCGGGCGGCGGGCGCACCGCCTTCGAGGTGACGGTGGTGCGCGCCCACGTCGAGGAGAGCCTGCTGGTACCCGGCAGCGACCACTACGTCGACCCGGTCGGCTGGGACCCGCTGATCATGAAGTTCTGCGAGTTCTTCGGCGACGGGCGGCGCCTGGCCCCCTCCCGCCTCGCCGAGGGCTGGCAGATGCCCGGGCGGCTGCCCGCCGCCGTGTGACGTGGCGTCCGCCCGGGGCCTCCGCCCGGGACGTCCGCCCGGGACGTCCGCTCACCGGTGGTGCTCAGGGCGCGACGGTCGCCCCGCAGGAGTCGCACACCCGCGTCGCGGGCAGCTCCAGGAAGCAGCTCGGACAGATCGCCGGCGGGCGCGGCGGCGCGGCGACGGCGGCCTTGCGCTCCACCGAGGCCCGCAGGCGCGGGGCCAGGGCGGGCGTGCCGCCGTCGGCGGGCAGGTCGGCGGCGAAGTGCCGGTAGCAGGCCAGGCGGGCGGCGGCCGCGTGCTGCTCGCGGTCCATCTCGGCGGCCACCGGCGGCTGTCCGGCCACCGCCAGCACCTCCTGGTAGCCGGGCCCGACCTTGCCGTCGGTGGCGTGCACCACCAGGGCCGTCAGCGGTGGGTCGCCGCGCCGGTGCGCCTCACGGATCACCAGGGCCAGCACCTTGCCTATCCAGTGCCGCTGGTTGATCCGGGTGCGCACCCCCGAGGCCTCCTGCACCGCCTCGGCCAGGTCCGGGTAGCTGATCACCGCGTGGTAGCGGCGCGCCACCTCCACCAGGGCCGGGTAGGCCGCCCTGGTCCACACGATGTGCGCCTGGCTGGCGCTGACCGCCGAACCGTCCGACGCCCGCCAGTACGTGTGCTGCTCCGTCATCCGCCCGCCCCTGTCCGTCTTGTCCGTTGTGTACGTGTCCGTCCCCCGCGGGCCCCCGCCGGGAGCGAGGCTACCCGGCCCCGGAGCGGCACCCTCGGGCGGGGCCTCGCCTCGGGCGGGGCTTGACTTCAAGTCCTGTTGAAGTCGTGGAATGGGTGCCGACCGCAGCCGTACGGGCAACCCCGCGGTCGATGCCCCGCCCGTACGGAAACCCGTACCGGGGCCGGGGCCGCCGCCTTCCCGATCGTGCCGACGGCGGCCCCGGCCTCCGGGCCCCCCAGTCCACCCCACCCGGCGCCGCGCCCCGCCTCCCGCGCCTCCCGCCTCGCGTGGGGAGGCCGCGCCTGTGAGCCGGAACACGGTTGAGGTTGACCTTGGGTCAGGGTGGAGGCTCCTCGCATCGGGCCCGACGACGACGCGGGCCCCGCGATACGAGGGGGCAGCATGTCCACCACCCACCACTCCGCCCACGGCCCGGACCGCCCGGAGCTGCGACGGGCGGTCGAGGAGATCGCCGGATCCGGTTTCCTCGGCGTGCAGGTGCGGGTGAACGACGCGCACGGCGAGTGGGTCGGCACCGCCGGGTCCCGCGAGCTGGGCCGCGAGGAGAGGCCGCCGGCCGACGGGCACTTCCGCGTCGGCAGCGTCACCAAGAGCTTCATCGCGACCTCGGTGCTGATGCTGGTGGCCGAGGGCCGGCTGGCCCTGGACGACCCGGCCGGCGACCACCTGCCCGGGTTCGGGCTGGACCGGCGGATCACGGTGCGGATGCTGCTCCAGCACACCAGCGGGATCTTCAACCACACCGGCGAGCTGGAGGAGGACGGGACGTTCGTGCCGGGGGTCCCGTGGCGGGGCCGGGAGTGGGTGGAGGACCGCTTCCGCACCTACCGGCCCGAGGAGTTGGTGCGGCTGTCGCTGTCCCGGCCGGCGCGGTTCGCGCCGGGGGCGCGCTGGAGCTACGCCAACACCAACTACGTGCTGGCCCGGCTGGTGGTCGAACGGGTCACCGGCCGGCCGTTCGCCGAGGAGCTGCGGCGGCTGGTCCTGGAGCCGCTGGGGCTGACCGGGACGGTGGCCCCGGGCGCCTCGCCGGAGGTGCCCGAGCCGCACGGCCGCAGCTACTACCGCTACGAGGACGCCGGGCGGGAGCGGACGGTCGACGTCACCCGGCACAACCCGTCCTGGGTCTCGGGCGGCGGCGACATGATCTCGACCACCCGGGACCTGCACGTGTACTTCTCCGCGCTGATGGGCGGCCGGCTGCTGCCGCCCGGCCTGCTGGCCGAGATGCGCGCGCCGGAGGCGACGGTCGGCTACGGGCTGGGGATCTTCGCCCAGGCCACGGACACGGGCACCGTCTTCCACCACAACGGCGCCACCATCGGCTCGGCCGCGCTGATGTACGGCTCGCCGGACGGCGGCACCACCCTGACCGCCGGGCTGACCTACGTGGACGACGCCGACGTGTCCGTCGCCGCGGCGTTCCAGAGCGCCCAGCGACGGCTCGTCGACGAGGTGTTCGGCACCGGGCCCGGCCCCACGGCATCCGGTCGTACGGCAGGCTGAACGGATGGCAAACGGAGTCACGATCGGGCAGGCGGCCGCGTACGTCGGCGTCACGGTGAAGACGGTGCGGCACTACCACCGGCAGGGGCTGGTCGAGGAGCCGCTGCGCGACGCCTCCGGCTACCGGCGGTACGGGTCGGGCGAATTGCTGCGGCTGGTGCAGGTCCGGACGCTGGCCGCCGCCGGGGTGCCGCTGGCGGAGGTCGGGCCGCTGCTCGACGCCGACGGCGAGCGGTTCGCCACCGCCCTCGCCGACGTGGAGCGGCGCCTGACCGAGCGGATCACGGAACTGACCGCGCGCCGCGACACCCTGCACCGGCTCGCCGACGGCGACCGGGCCCTGCTGCCCGACCGCGCCTGCGCGGCCCTGGAGCGGATGCCCGGGCTCGGCTTCGGCCCCGACTACGTGGCGGCGCAGCGCGAGGCCCTGGTGCTGGCGCGGGCGCTGGTGCCGGAGGGCTTCGACGGCCTCCTCGCCCAGCTCGAACTGCGCCTGGACGACCCGGGGTTCGTCGAACTGACCAGACGCGGCCAGGAGGCCGAGGCCTGGGAGCCGGACGATCCGAGGGTCGAGGAGCTCGCCGCCGCCATGGCCGACCACTACCTCGCCAACCCCGCCCTGCTGGGCGACCCGGCCGGCCTGCGCGCCTGGGCCAGGGCCGCCACCCAGTACCGGCTGATCGACCGCCACCGCGACGACCAGGCCCCGGTCTCGGCCCGGCTGACCGCGCTCACCGAGGCCCGGCTGCGCGCCGCCGGCGTCCCGTCCCCGCACCGGTAGCGCCCCCTGCCGCCCGCGGGAAGCCGGGCCGACTTCCCGCGCGGCCCTCCGCCGGTCACCAGCCCGGCCGGGGCTCCGGGGCGATGGTGATCAGCGGGTGGAAGTGGGCGAGTTCGGCGGGCTCGTCGACGGGGCCGCCCTCGGCCTCGATCCAGGCGTGGGCGCGGAACGGGGCGGTGCGCACGCCGGTGCGCCAGGTCGGCCAGGCGCCCCGGGTGCGGCACAACAGGGCTGCGGCGATGGAGCGTTGGAGGCAGCCCTGGCCGGCGCAGCGCATGCTGAGGGCGACCACGGCCTGCCGGGCGGCGAGGGCCTCGGCGCGGTCGGCGGGCCGG
>NZ_LFVW01000351.1:0-12518 GCF_001182915.1 Kitasatospora sp. MY 5-36 | reverse complement strand
CCACGGCGCCCGCGGTGGAGCCGGCCGGGAAGGCCCCGGCGGGCGCCTGACCGGCCCGCGGGTCAGCCGGCGGCCGGGGTGTCCGGAGTGACCGGGGCCTCGGCCGAGGCGTCCCGCGGGGCGGCCAGGTGGGCGAAGGCGGCCAGGTTGCGGGTGGACTCCCCGCGCTTGGTCCGCCACTCCCACTCGCGCCGGATCGCGGTGGCGAAGCCCAGCTCCAGCAGGGTGTTGAACGGCTCGTCCGCGTTCTCCAGCACCGTGCCGAGCAGCCGGTCCACGACCTGCGCGGTGAGCGCCTCCAACGGCAGCCGGCCGGCCAGGTAGACGTCGCCGAGCGCGTCGATCGCGTACCCGACGCCGTACAGCCGGGTGTTGCGCTCCAGCAGCCAGCGGTAGACGGCCTCGTGGTTCTCGTCCGGACGGCGGATCACGAAGGCGTTGACCGACAGGGTGTGGTCGCCGACCCGCAGGGCGCAGGTGGTGCTCAGCTTGCGGGTGCCCGGGAGGGCCGCCACCAGCGTGTACGGGTCGGTGGCGGCCGGCTCCCAGGCCACCCCGGCGTCGTCCAGGGCGGCGCGCAGGAGGGTCAGGGCCTCGTCCTTGGTGCGGATTGCCATGGGGGTGACGTTACTCGTCGGTACCGGGCGGGCGCAGCCCCAGGCCGGTCGGCCCCGGGGCTTCCGCCCGGGCCTCCGCTCAGGCCGGTCGGCGACGGACCCCGGCCAGCCGCCCGGCCGGGCGGGCCATGCTCCCGGCGTACACCTCGGCGGTGGTCGCCGCGGCGGTGTCCCAGCCGAAGCGGGACGCGTGCCGGGCCGCCGCCTCGCCGCGCCGGGCCGCGAGGCCCCGGTCGGTGACGTACGGCTCCAGCGCGTACGACCAGTCCAGCGGGTCGTGGCCCTGCACCAGGGTGCCGGTCTCGCCGTCCCGCACCGCGACCGGCAGGCCGCCGACCGAGGCCGCCACCACCGGGGTGCCGCAGGCCTGCGCCTCCAGCGCGACCAGCCCGAAGGACTCGCTGTACGAGGGCATCACCAGCGCCGACGCCGCGCGGTACCAGTCGGCGAGATCCGGCTGGCCGACCGGCGGGTGGAACCGCACCACGTCGCCGATGCCCAGCTGGGCGGCGAGCTTGTGCAGGCTCTCCGGCCGGGCCAGCCCGGTGCCGGACGGCCCGCCGACCACCGGCACCACCAGGCGCTCGCGCAGCTCCGGGCGGCGGCCCAGCAGCGCGGCGACCGCCCGCAGCAGCACGTCCGGGGCCTTCAGCGGCTGGATCCGGCCCGCGAACAGCAGCACCGCGGCGTCCTGCGGCAGGCCCAGCCGGGCCCGCGCGGCGGCGGGCGTGCGCGGCCCGCCGGGGCGGAAGACGTCCAGGTTGACCCCGGGGTGCACGACGGCCAGCTGGTCCGGCCGGGCGGCGTAGTGCAGCGCCAGCTCGGCGGCCTCCTCGGTGGTGTTGGCGATCAGCCGGTCGGCCGCCTCCACCACCTGGGTCTCACCGATCACCCGGGCCGCGGGCTCGGGCGTGTCGCCCTCGGCCAGCGCGGCGTTCTTGACCTTCGCCATGGTGTGCATGGTGTGCACCAGCGGCACCCCCCAGCGCTGCGCGGCCAGCCAGCCGACCTGCCCGGAGAGCCAGTAGTGCGAGTGCACCAGGTCGTAGTGGCCGGGGCGGTGGCCCGCCTCCGTCCGCAGCACCCCGTGGGTGAAGGCGCACAGCTGGGCCGGCAGGTCCTCCTTGACCAGGCCCTCGTACGGACCGGCGGTGACGTGGCGGACCAGCACGCCCGGGGCCAGCTCGACCGTCGGCGCGTCGTCCGAGCAGATCGACCGGGTGAACACCTCGACCTCGATGTTGAGGTCGGCCAGGCGCTTGGCCAGCTCCACGATGTAGACGTTCATCCCGCCGGCGTCCCCGGTGCCGGGCTGGTGCAGCGGCGAGGTGTGGACGCTCAGCATGGCTATCCGGCGCGGGCGGCGGCGACCGGGGACGAGCGACTGGAGCCGGCCGCGCGCGGGGGCGGCGGGCTGGGCCCGGCGTACCGAACGGACGGGGTGCTGGATCACCTGGCTGAAGCCTCCTCTGTGCGGCCCGTCGAGGCGGTCCGCGCCGGGCCGCCCGTTGTCCGGTGTGCGCTGCCCCGTCCGGGCACACATCACCATCAGGGTGCCAACCACACGGACCGCGCCCGGCATTCCCGCCCCGGCCCACCGGCCGGAACGGCCGCCATCGCCCCTGGTCAGCACGGTGCCCTCAGCCACCCGACTACCCTTCTGGACATGGCTGCCTCCTTCGCCCCCGCTCCCGCCGCGCCCGCCCGCGGACGGACCGGGCGCCCGGTCGGGACGGTCACCCGGGGCACCACCAACACCAACCGGCTGCGCCGGATGGACCGCTGGATCGCCCACACCCTCGGCCGTGCGCTGCGCGCCGCCGGGCGGCCGCCGGTCGCGGTGGACCTCGGCTACGGCGCCGCGCCGTGGACCGCCGTCGAACTGGCCGGACGGCTGCGCACGGTGCGGCCGGACGTCCGGGTGGTCGGGATCGAGATCGAGCCGGAGCGGGTCGCCGCCGCACTGCCGTACGCCGAGCCGCCGCTGCTCACCTTCCGGCGCGGGGGCTTCGAGGTACCGCTGGACGGCGGCGGGCCGGCCCAGCTGATCCGGGCCGCGAACGTGCTCCGGCAGTACGACGAGTCGGCGGTCGCCGGGGTGTGGGAGCGGCTGTGCGCGCGGCTCGCCCCGGACGGGCTGCTGGTCGAGGGCACCTGCGACGAGATCGGGCGGCGGCACGTCTGGGTCGCGCTCGGCCCGGAGGGGCCCCGGACGGTGACCTTCGCGGCCCGGCTGGGCGGCCTGGGCCAGCCCTCCGACCTGGCCGAGCGGCTGCCGAAGGCGCTGATCCACCACAACGTGCCGGGGCGGCCCGTGCACGCCTTCCTGGCCGACTTCGACCGGGCCTGGGCGGCGGCCGCGCCGTACGGGGCGTTCGGGGCGCGGCAGCGCTGGGTGGCGGCCTGCACAGCGCTGGCGGGCAGCTGGCCGCTGGTGGACGCGCGCGGGCGGTGGCGGCAGGGCGAGGTCACGGTGCCCTGGTCGGCGCTCGCGCCGTAGCCGTCGTGGCCGTCGTGGCCGCCGTGCGGGCGGTGCGCGCCGGGAGCCGGTGAGCGATTCGATACGTTCACTCGAACGAGTTATCGAATATCTCTGGCGTGTTGACGCCCCGACACGCCACGATGGTCCCGCCCTCAGACCCCCGCCCTCAGACCTCCCGGCCGAACAGCTCCCGCCGGGCCCGCTCGAACACCCCGTACATCTCCGACCCGAACAGCACGAACCGCACCTCCGCCAGCTCCGCGCCCGCCTCCGCGTCACCGCCGTCCAGCACCTCCGCGACGGTGCCGAGCGCGATCCGGGCCGCGTCCGCCGGCGGCCAGCCGTAGATCCCGGCCGACACCGCCGGGAAGGCCACCGTGCGCGCGCCGAGCCCCGCCGCGGCACGCAGCGACTCGCGATAGCAGGAGGCCAGCAGCTCCGCCCGCTCCTCGTACTCCTCCGCCCGGTACACCGGCCCGACGGTGTGCACCACCCACCGGGCGGGCAGCCGTCCGGCCGTCGTCGCCACCGCCCGACCGGTGGGCAGCCCCTTGCCCCAGTGCGAGGCGCGCAGCCGGCGGCACTCCTCCAGGACCTGCGGTCCGCCCTTGCGGTGGATCGCGCCGTCCACCCCACCACCGCCCAGCAGGGACGAGTTGGCGGCGTTCACCACGACGTCCACCGGCTGTTCCGTGATGTCACCCTCCACCAGAGTGATGCGCGCAACCATCGCCCTCTCCCCTTTCCCGGAGCCGCCCGGCAGCCCTTCCGGCAGCCACCCGACGGAGCCCGGGTGCTCGTCCGAGTCCAGTCACCACACCACCACCGGCGTGGCAATAGCCACAACGGCGCCGGTCGGCCAGAGAAATCCCCGGAGATCACGTTATGGTCGCGAGAAGTTCCCCGACGCGCGGTGCCAGGCGGGCACTGCGGACGGACGTCGACCGTTACGCAGTCGGGGAAAGGGAGGAACCACCGATGCCCGCAACGGGAGACGGGCGGGCACCTGGTGCCGCGGGCCTGCCGGGCGCCCATGACGGCGCCCCCGTCGGTCATGCCCGAAGCCGCGTCACGACCGGACCGGCCTCGGCGGCTCCCCCGATACCCCACCCCCGCTCGCGGGCCGCGCACGCCTCCCACCCGTCCCACATCTCCGACCCGGGCGGCCCGGCGGCGGACGGACCGGCCGACGGCGCCCCGCTGCGGCTGCTGGTCATCGAGGACGACGCCTCGGACGCCCAGCTGATCAAGGCGGCGGTGGCCGACAGCGGCACCTCGATCGAGATCCACTGGGCCCGCGGCCTGGACCAGGCCACCGAACTGCTCGCCCCGCCCGTGAACTGGGCCCGGCGCGGGCGCTCCCGCACCCCCGAGTTCGGCTGCGTGCTGCTCGACCTCGCCGCGCCCGCCGACCTGCCGCACCCGACCGACTCCTCGGACGGGCTGGAGGGCCTGCACGAGCTGCTCCGCCGGGCCCCGCACACCCCGGTCGTGGTGCTCACCGACGCCGCCGGGGCCGAACTCGGCGCGGCCGCCGTCGCCGCCGGCGCCCAGGACTTCCTGCTCAAGCACGAGACGGACGGCCCGCTGCTCGCCCGCGCCCTGCGCTACGCCGTCGAGCGCAAGCGCGCCGACGAGTCCCAGCGCCGCCTGGTCGAGGCCGAGTTGCGCGGCCAGGAGAACGCCCGCCTCCAGCGCCACCTGCTCCCCACCCCGCTGCTCGACGGCGCCGGGCTCTCCTTCACCCGGCGCTACCGCCCCGGCCGCCGCCGCGCACTGCTCGGCGGCGACTTCTACGACGCCGTGCGCACCGACGACGGCGCCGTCCACGTCGTGATCGGTGACGTCTGCGGCCACGGCCCGGACGAGGCTGCGCTCGGCGTCGCGCTCCGGATAGCGTGGCGCACCCTGGTCTTCGCGGGCCTCACCGGCGAGACCCTGCTCACCACCCTCCAGCACGTGCTGGAGCACGAACGGCGCAGCGACGAGATCTTCGCGACGCTCTGCATGCTGGTCATCGAGCCCGGCGGCCCCGGCAGCGGCCTCGACTCGCTCGGCACCGGCGAGCGGGCCCGGCTCTACCTCGCCGGGCACCCGGCGCCGCTGCTGCTCGGCCGGGACCACGAGCCGATCACCCTGCCCGCCGACCTCGCCGGGCCCGCGCTCGGCCTGCTTCCGTGCCACGACGGGCAGTCCGCCTGGCCCGCCCACGAGGTCGAACTGCGGGCCGGCTGGCGGCTGTTGCTCTACACCGACGGACTGATCGAGGGCCGAGTCGGGGCCGGATCGCGCCGGCTGGGCCAGGACGGGCTCGCGGACCTGATCGGCGACCACCAGGCCGCCGGACTGACCCGGGGGCGGCTGATCGACAGCGCCATCGCCGAGGTCGAGGAGCTGAACGGCGGCGCGCTGACCGACGACGTCGCGGTGCTGCTGCTGGAGCGCAACCCGGTGCAGCTGATCCTCGGCTGATCCCCGGCCGAGGGACGCGCGAACGGGCGCGGAAGCGGTCGACGAAGAACGAGGGCGGACAACGCGACGGCCCGGGCGGGTGAACTCCCCGCCCGGGCCGTCACGTTGTCGGCTGCCGCTCCTACCAGGGGCCGTACGGCCCGGTGTTGCTCCGACCGCCCCGGCCGCCACTGCCCCCGGTCAGCGCCCGGATCGCCGGGCGGACGTCCACCACGTAGACGATCGAGGCGACCAGGCCGGCCAGGGTGCCGATGCCGGTGAAGAAGTTCACCCCGAACAGGAAGTCCCAGCCGAAGGAGATCGCCAGGATCGCCACCCAGAAGCCCTTGGTCTTCTTGTCGGCCGCCCGGTAGGCGTCCTCCCGGCGGGTGACCGCGTCGGCCAGGGCGAACAGCTTGTAGGCGAGGATGGCGATGGTCGCCCACCAGATCGGGTTCAGGTAGGAAAAGGCCAGAATCTGCAACACTCCGACCATTTCGATCTCCTCTGCTCTCGACTCCGGCGCTGCGACCGCTGCCCATCCTGGCACGACGACCGTCCGCGACGGGCTCAACGTCCCGTGGTCACCGGATGTGCCCCACGGGGTACGGGGGCGTGTCGGACACGCCCCGGGTCACTCCGCGGCGTCGGCGGCGCCCTTGCGGGCCCGCGCGGACTTCTTCGGGGCGGGCTCGGCGTCGACCTCCGCGAGCTCCGAGACCTCCACGACCTCCACGACCTCCGCCACCGGCTCGGCCTCGACCAGCTCCGCGGCCGGCTCGGGCCGCTCGGCCTCGTCCGGCGTGCCCGGGCGGGCCTTGTCCACCACGACCTTGCCGCGCTCGGCCAGCTCGTCGTACGTCTCCTTGGCCTTCACCGCCAGCTCGACCGCGCGGGCCACCTGCTGCAGGGCGAAGCCCTGGGCCCGCTCCTGCAGGGCCTTGAGGTCAGTCGGCAGGGTGGTGACGGTCTCGGTGACCTTGGCCTGCGCCCCGGTCAGCAGCGACTGCGCCTCCTGGAGCCTGGCGGTCGCCTTCTCCTGCGCACCCTTGCGGTCCGCCGCCAGCGCCTCGACCCGTCCCGGCACCTCGCGCAGCTTCTCGTACGCGAGGTCTCCGGCGCCGGCCAGGGCGTACAGCGGGGTCGGGTCGCCGAGGGTCTTCTTGATCTCGTCGGTGATGGGCATGGTTACCGGTCCTCCCGGTGGGTGTTCTGGGTGGCTGGGCCGTCGGCCGTCGGCTTGGGAGCCGACGACGCGTTCTCCTTGAGGAAGGCGTCGTAGACCGCGAGCAGCGCCTGCTTCTGCTGCTCGTTGATCAGCGGATCGGCCAGGATCGAGGCCCGCAGCTCCAGGCCCTCGCCCCGCCGCTCCTCCAGGATCCCGGCCTGGACGTACAGCGTCTCCGCCGAGATCCGCAGCGCCTTGGCGATCTGCTGGAGGATCTCCGCGCTCGGCTTGCGCAGCCCGCGCTCGATCTGGCTGAGGTACGGGTTGGACACGCCGGCGGCCTCCGCCAGCTGCCGCAGCGAGTACTGGGCGTTGCGGCGCTGCTCGCGGATGTACTCGCCCAGCGAGCCGACGTTCAGTGAGGCCATGCGGACAGCCTGCAACACCCTGCTTGCAAATGCAAGCAGGGTGCTAGCGGCAGCAAACGGGCCCTGCCGGGAGACCGGCCGGGTGGGCGGGCCGGGGCCGGGGGTCAGGCCAGGTGGGCGAGGAGGAGCTCGGTGAGCCGTTCGGGGGTGCGCAGCGGGAGGTAGTGGTCGGCGTCCGGGACGAGGTGGCCGCGGGCACCGGGGATGTCGGCGGCGAGCCGCCGGGCGATCGCCGCGATCTCCGGGTGGTCGCGGTCGCCGTGGACGACCAGGGTGGGCGCGGTGACGGTGCCGAGGAGCGGTTCGGCCGCCCGGGCCGGCGCGCCCGCGAGGTGGTGCTCGCTGACGATCCGGCGGGCCGCGTTCTCCTCGACCATCGTCGCGACCAGCTCGCCGCCCGGCGCGTCGCGGCCCATGGCGGCCCAGACGGAGAGCTCCAGCGCGGCCAGCGCCGCCGTGTCGCCCCGGCGCCGGGCCTCGGCGTAGGCGGTGGTCTCCGGGGACGGCGGCCAGTCGTGGCCGCTGACCGAGGCGCCGACCAGGCCGAGCGCGGCGACCCGGCCGGGGTGGGCGAGGGCGAAGTCCAGCGCGGTCTCCCCGCCCATGCTCAGGCCGACCAGCGCGGCGCGGCGCAGACCGAAGTGGTCCAGGACGGCGAGCAGGTCCGCGACGTCGTCGAAGGCCCGCTCCGGCGCGGCGGACCGGCCGAGGCCGCGGGCGTCGTAGCGGATCACGTCGTGGTGCCGGGACAGCGCCGGGGCGACGGCGTCCCACAGCCGGGAGTCCATGCCGGAGCCGTGCAGCAGGACCACCGGGCTGCCGGTGCCGCGGCGCTCCGCCCACAGCCGGCCGCCGCCGGGGGCCGGGACGTGGACCTCGGAGGCGCGGGGATCGGTGTGCGGGCTCATGCGGTGATCCTTCCAGAGCCCGCGCAGGCCCGGCCGGTCAAGCCGGTCAGGCCGTCAGGCGGTCAGGCGGACTCGGGCAGCCGGACGGGCATCAGGACCGAGAAGGTGCCCGCCCGCCCGGGGGTGCGGACGGCCAACGGGGCGATCGGGCCGCCGAGTTCGAGGAGCAGCTGTCCGGGCCGCCCGGCGTCGAGGGCGTCGAGCAGGAAGTCCCGGTTGACGGCCAGTCGGTAGCCCTCGGGGGCCGGGTCGTCGGCGACCGTCAGGCTTCCGTCCCCGGCCAGGGTCAGGACGGTGACCTCGCAGTCGGCGCCGTCCGGGCCGGAGGGCAGGGTGCGGGTGGCGCCGGTCTCGACGGCGGCGCGCAGTTCGGCGGCGGACAGGGTGATCCGGTGCTCCGGTTCGAGCCGGGTGACGGCCCGGTGGTCGGGGTAGTCGACGTCCAACGCGACGCCCTCGATGCGGTGCTCCCCGACCTCGGCCCGGACCGGTCCGTCCCCGAGGGTGAGCGCCACCTCGGCCGGGCCCGCGCCGAGCAGTGCGCGCAGCGCGTCCACCAGCGCGGTCGGGACGACCGTGCCGGCCACCGGCTGCTCGGGCGTGTCGCCGGTGGCGGGCACCTCGGCGAAGGCCATCCGGTAGCGGTCGGTGGCGACCAGGCGCAGCACCGGTCCGTCCGGTTCGAAGAGCACGCCGGCGAGCGAGGGCAGCTCCGGGCGCCCGCAGACCGCGAAGCGGACCGCGTCCAGGGCGGCCGCGAGCTCCTCGGCCGGGACGGTGAGCCGGAGTCCGGCGGGGGTGGTGGTCATCGGCTGCTCCCTCTGGTCGATCATCGCGTGGATCAGGGAGAGCTCGCGGCGGGCGTCGGCGAGGCCGTCCTCCAGCCGGCGCAGGTGTGCGTCGAGCACCTGCCGGGCCCCGCCGCTGCCGGGCGCGGCGCCGAGCACGGCGCGGATGCCGGCCAGCGGCAGGCCGACCCGGCGCAGCCGGGCCAGCAGCCGGGCGTCGGCGAGCTGGCCGGGCCGGTACCAGCGGTAGCCGGTCTGCGGGTCCACCCAGGCGGGGGTGAGCACCTCGGCGCCGTCGTAGTAGCGCAGGGTGCCGACGCCCAGGCCGCTGGCGCGGGCCAGTTCGCCGATGCTGTGCAGCTCGCTCTCCATGCCGGTGACTCTGCGGGCTCGACCTGGTCGAGGGTCAAGCCGGGCCGGAGCGGTCGGCGCTGCCGTCGGCGCCGGGAGCGGGGGCGGGAGCGGGGGCCGGGCCGGCCAGGTGGGCCAGCTTGCGCGGGTTGCGGACCGCGCGGATCTCGGAGATCCGCACGGCGCCGTCGGGCTGCTCGGCGAACTCGAAGACGGTGACGGAGTCGACCGCGCCGTCCACGGTGACCAGCACGCCGGGCACGCCGTTGACCAGCACCGGACGGACACCGGCCCCCTCGCCCAGCCGGCGGAGCACCCCGAGGACGAAGCGGGCGACGTTGTCGGCGCCGGTGACCGGCCGCAGCGCGGCGCTGATCACCCCGCCGCCATCCGTCCAGCTGGTGACGTCGGGGGCGAGCAGTTCCAGCATCCGGTTGAGGTCGCCGCCGACGCAGGCCGCCAGGAACTCGTCGGTGGCACGGCGGCGCAGCTCGGGCGGGGCGTCGTAGCGCGGCCGGCGGGCGCGCACGTGCGCCCGGGCCCGGCTGCCGACCTGGCGGCAGGCGGCTTCGGTGCGGTCCAGGGCCTCGGCGATCTCCTGGTAGGAGAAACCGAAGGCCTCCTTGAGCACGAACACCGCCCGCTCCAGCGGGGACAGGCTCTCCAGGACCACCAGCAGGGCGACCGAGACGGTCTCGGCCCGCTCGACGCCGTCGGTCGCGTCCGGCTCGGCGACCAGCGGCTCGGGCAGCCAGGGGCCGACGTAGGACTCGCGGCGGACGGCGGCCGAGTCCAGCTTGTTGAGGGCGAGGTTGGTGACCGTACGGGCCAGGAAGCCGCCGGGACTGGCGACCGGGCCGGTGACGCCGCTCCAGCGCAGCCAGGTGTCCTGGACCAGGTCCTCGGCGTCGGCGACGCTGCCGAGCATCCGGTAGGCGATGCCGAAGACCGTCCGCCGGTGCCGCTCGAAGTCGGCCAGCCGGGGGTCGGTCGGCCCGGTCGCGCTGGTCTGCCCGGCTTCACCGGCCGGCCCGGTCTCGTGGGTGTCGGTCACCCGCGCGACGCTACCGCACGGTAGTCGTCGCGCTCAGCTCCGGAAGGCCTCGTAGGCGGGGGCCAGCACGGCGGAGAGGTCGCGGCCGTACGCGGTGATGCCGGAGCGGCCGAGGCGGCGCAGCGAGGGCTCGTCCGGGCCGTCCTCCTCCTCCGCCGGGGCGGGGCTCAGGGTGAAGTCGCCGCGCCAGTAGGCGGCGACGTTGACCACGGGCGGTCTCGGTTCGTCGGTCACACGTCCTCCTCGGTGCCGGAACCGGTCATAGGTCCTCCTCGGCCACGGCGTCCTCCCGGGTGAGGGCGACCAGTTCGCGCAGTGCGTCGACCGGCAGGTCGGTGAGCCAGCGCTCCCCCTCCCCCACCACCGCCTCGGCCAACGAGCGCTTGGCGGTGAGGAGTTCGTCGATCCGCTCCTCGACGGTGCCGACGCAGACCAGTCGGCGGACCTGGACGTCCCGGCGCTGGCCGATCCGGAAGGCGCGGTCGGTGGCCTGCTCCTCGACCGCCGGGTTCCACCAGCGGTCCAGGTGGATCACCTGGTTGGCGGCGGTCAGGTTGAGGCCGGTACCGCCGGCCCGCAGCGAGAGCAGGAACACCCGTGGCCCGTCCGGGGACTGGAAGCGGTCGACCAGCTCCTCGCGGCGCGCCCGGGCCAGGCCGCCGTGCAGGTAGAGCACCTCCTCGCCGAGCCTGCGCTCCAGGTACGGGCGGAGCATCGCGCCGAACTCGGCGTACTGGGTGAAGACCAGCGTCCGGTCGCCCTCGGCCAGCGCCTCCTCCAGCAGTTCGGCCAGCCGGGCGACCTTGCCCGAACGCCCGGCCACCGCCGAGCCGTCGTGCAGCAGTTGGGCCGGGTGGTTGCAGACCTGCTTGAGCTTGCCGATCGAGGCCAGCACCGTGCCGCGCCGCTCCACGCCCCGGATGCCCTCGACCCGCCGCAGCAGGTCGGCGACCACGGCCTGGTAGAGGCCGGCCTGCTCGGCGGTGAGGTTGCACCAGACGGTCATCTCCTGCTTGGCGGGCAGCTCGGCCGCCACCGCCGGGTCGGACTTGACCCGGCGCAGCACGAACGGGGCGGTGCGGCGCAGGAGTTCGGCGGTGCGCTCGGGGTTGCGGTGCAGCTCGACCGGGATCGCGTAGCGCTCCTTGAAGCGCTCGGCCGGGCCGAGCAGGCCGGGGTTGGCGAAGTCCAGGACGGCGTGCAGTTCGGCGAGCCGGTTCTCCACCGGGGTACCGGTGAGGGCGATCCGGTGCCGGGTGACGGGCAGCGACCGGATCGCCCGGGACTGCGCGGTGCCGGTGTTCTTGATGTGCTGGGCCTCGTCGGCGACCACCCGGCGCCAGCGGATCGCGCGCAGGGCGGCGAGGTCGCGCTGGACCAGCCCGTAGGTGGTGATGACCAGGTCCACGCCCCGTACGGCTTCGGCGAGTTGCTCCGCGCCGAGGCGGCCGGCCCCGTGGTGGACGTACCGCCGCAGGCCGGGGGCGAAGCGCTCGGCCTCGCGCTGCCAGTTGCCGACCAGGGACATCGGGCAGACCAGCAGGGTCGGGCCGACGGCGCCACCGGGCCGTTCGGAGGCCTTCCCGGAGGCCTTCCCGGAGGCCCTCCCGGGGGCCCTCCCGGGGGCCTTCCCGGAGGCCCGCCCGGGGACCTTCTCGGAGGCCTTCTCCGCGGCCAGCAGGGCGAGGGTCTGGACGGTCTTGCCGAGGCCCATGTCGTCCGCCAGCACGGCGCCGAGGCCGAGCCCGGACATGGTCCGCAGCCAGGCCAGCCCGCGCTCCTGGTACGGGCGCAGCTCGGCCCGGAAGTCCGGCGGCAGCTCCGGCGCCACCGCGCCGCCGCCCCGCCCGGCGAGCAGGTCGCCGAGCGGGCCGTCCGCGCGCACCGAGGTGACCGGCAGCCCGGCGACCGTCGCGTCCGGGTCGAGGGCGAGCCGGAGCAGTTCGGTGGCGGCGAGCACGCCGTCGCGCCGGTCGGCGAGAAAGGCGAGGGCGGCGGCGATCTGGGCCGGGTCGGCCTCCAGCCAGGTGCCGCGCACCCGGACCAACCCCTGCTTGGCGGCGGCGAGTTCGGCCAGTTCGCGCTCGGTGAGCGGTTCCCCCTCCGGGCCGAGCGCGGCCTGCCACCGGAAGGCGACCACGGCGTCCCGGTCCACCTGGCTGGTGACCGCGAGGGTGCCGGGCGCGGGCGGGGTGGTGGCGCGCAGGGCGAGCCCGAGCCGGGGGCGGCGGCGCCACCAGGCGGGCAGCAGCACCCCGAAGCCGCCCTCGG